>CALGIY010000188.1 GCA_937914965.1 uncultured Thermoanaerobacteraceae bacterium
GGGCGTTCGGATTATCCAAATCAGGTGAACAACGTATTGGGCTTCCCTTACATCTTCCGTGGTGCTTTGGATGTCCGCGCGACAGCAATTAATGAGGAAATGAAAATTGCCGCAGTACGTGCTATTGCTGACCTGGCAAAACAACCCGTTCCTGAAGAAGTCAACCAAGCGTACAATACCAACAATTTAAAATTCTCCGAAGAGTATATCATTCCTAAACCTACCGATCCTCGTCTGATTACGGAGGTTTCTATGGCTGTAGCAAAAGACGGTACAAAGCAGGATTGAGAGAAGCTGCAAATGCGCGCAGAGAAGAAGTCTTACCTGCTCCGGCCTCACCAACCACCATACCCAGCAATACAGGCAGTGCTTTGAAAACAGCACAGATCCCAGCAGGCGGTAATCTATATCAAAAAACATACAAAGCATCACCTCCGGAAACAAGCGGCTATCCTATTCCGAAGAGTCATCACTTCTTCAGAATCGAAGGTTCGCTTAAACCGCGAGACAAAAAACAATCAGAGCTTGCTGTATATCTAGACTTTGAAAATAATTTTGACACACAGCTGCAATAGCTAAAAAATGCTCTGCAGCCAATACTAGGCCAAGAAGTAACAGATGAGATTGTCGCCTACATGAGAACTAAAACGAGCCGCAGTGTGGGGCTGGACAAGTGGTGGAAAACTGACAACAAAAAGATCAACGTTGCTTCGGGATATGACAGCTATATCATTGAGTTTCTGAGCTGGAGAAAATAACAAAGGGGTGACCATCAATGAAAAAGAGTTTTATCGTTTTGACGGCGTTGTTAATCTTGCTGTTTCCTGCGGCTGCTTTTGCTGAAAGCTTTCAGGAAACAGTAACCTTTGCTAATAGTGATATTGAGGCACGCTATCATTATAGAGGGAGTTTCTTTAATTCCCGCAATGTGAACGGAGCGTCTCTCAATCAGAACACCTGGGAAAATCCGATTAATATCGGCGGTGTTTCTGTTCATGCGCTTGTGTACGGCAACCCCTGGGGGGACTACAGGAACGGTCAGTATCGATATCTTGGCTATACGAAAGATGCATTAGGGTTTACGAACATCAATTTTCCCTGTGATTCAAAGGATTTGCTAAGTAAGCACATTGAAGATTTGAATTGGATCGAGTATCCGCAGAGAGATATCCTAGTTCGACAGGCAATCTCCAACATGGGAGAGGGGGGCAAATTGAATGGGGATGTTTTTTTTGACTACATTCTTGCCAACCGCGACCTGGCTTATAAAGGGCTCCAACTCGAGAAAAACGAGAACGGCAGGGCGTTAGCCGGACCACGTGCGGGCAGTGTCCCTTGGGAAAAGTTTATCCATGTTTATCAACCGCCTACTCAATACCTTTGCGGAGTTGGCCGCATGTGGAATGTCAAAACAATTAACGGCAAACCAACTGCATATTACAAAACGGTTGTTTTAGTGCCATACCGCGAGATAATCGACCCTGTGGATCCCCCCAAAGGCGAGGTCCCTGGATTCAAAGGGGAGCTAGGGGGTGGGGGAGGATTCCGGTAATGAGATGAGATAGCCTCGGTTTGTACAATGAGATAACAGATTTAATAATATTTAGAAGGGAGTATGCTTAATATGGATAATCCGTTTGTAGAACTACGAAAGAGGTTGGGGGTTGATAGAAAAACCTTTTGTTTTGCGATAGGGATAACAACTGCCACTCTATATCATTACGAGTCAGGCCGGGCCAAGAATATCAGTCCTAGTATTCAAGTTAAATTAGGGTTTGCTGAACAGTTCCCAAAATATTTATAAACTGCTCTCAGACAATTTAATAACTGCCAAAGTTAACTCTTAAGGGTTGTTTTTTATCCGCTTTGTGACCAAATATACCTTCCAAAAGGGTGCATAAAAAATGGCAAAAAAGAGACCGCAGCCTCCGATCCAAATTCATTACCAGGAACTGTAACATGATTACGCTTTCAGCTGTTTCTTTCAGGCGCGCCATGATCCGGGCTAGGCCATATCTGCGTTTGCCTACTCCAAAACCACCTTCGATTTCGTTGCGCTCTTTCATATCTTGTTTTTCAAGCTCTTTATTTGGTCGGCCATCCCGGGGTGGGCGTCCCAGCGGTGGACCGCTTAATCTGATGCCATTTTTCTTGCAATATGAACGATTATCCCGGTTGCGGTAGATTTTATCTGCTAAGATTGCTTTGGGATAAAATCCAAAGCGTTCCTTGTAATTTTCTACAGCCTTCTGTAACTCACAGCTTTCATTGAAGGAATCCCAACTGAGGTGATCGATATAGAAGTAGCCATCTACCATGCTGACGGCTACTTTGGCTCCGAATTCGGTGTTGGTGTTGGCTTTGCCCCGTACTATGGGGCGAATATGGGGTTGGCAGATACTGACGATGCGGTCTTTGATTTGGTGGATTTTATTGGTGTACATCTCTCGCTGTTGGCTGTAAAGTGTCCGGATGGTTGCCAGTTCACGGCTTTGCCGGGCGCTTAGATTGCCGTGTCCCTCAAGGTTGAGAAGTGAATCTATTATCTTCAGGTTCCTGCACAGATAGGACAGTTGTTTGCCGATGGCTTTGCGGATAGCTTTTCCCCGGGGTTTCTTCTGTTTGGCTATTTTCAGGTAATCACGCCTGGCAATCTGGCGATAGGTGCGGGGCTTTCTTTTCAAGTCCAGGCCGGTATGATACAGGGTGTCGATTATCTTTTCGGTTTTCTCCCGAGCTTCGTTCAGTAAAGACAGATCTGTTGGATAGCGGATATCAGCCGGGGCACAGGTAGCATCAAGTAGCAATTTACCCTTATTGGTCGGCTTAGCAGGTTCGGAGCCCTGTTCGGGAGGAGTACCGCCAGGAAGGGGAGGTCCACCTGGTTCATCCGGATCCTTTGGTTCTTTTGTTTGCTTTCCCTTGCAGATCAGTTCATTTATTTTGTTCAGTGATTCCTTATCCAAGCGCTTGCGGAAGTGAACCATTAGCGATGGGTCAAAGGGGGGTTCTATTTGGTACTTTTCCAGCCCGATGAAGTATTGGAGATACGGATTTTCGGTGATCTGTTCCACGGTTTCCCGGTCTGAAAATCCGCATTTTTCTTTGATGATTAGCGCACCCAGGGCCATACGCAAGGGTTTGGCCACTGTTCCGGCATTGGATGGAAACATATCGGCGTAATCCTTTTCAATCGTTGACCAAGGTATTATTTCAGCCAATTTGACCCAACGGTTATTGGCACTGAGTTTGCCTTCAAAGGGAAGTATAAAGCCTTCAAGAACCATCTTGTGGGACGTCGGTACATTATCTTCCTCCATGTGGGGGTTTTTCTTGCTTTTCCCTTGGATATTATTCGATAAAAAGGTCGTGAAACCCTTGTAGCACTTGGACTTTATTGTTGTTCAGCAAGCCCTAAATAAAATGTACCCTATAGAATAGACAGCGGCAGTTTTCAAATACCCTTAGTTTAGGACAAGTATGTTTTGAAAATCCTTAGTTTTGGACTATCGGGTTTTTGAAACCCTTAGTTTCGGACATAATAGCTTTTGATTCCAATTCAGATAGGTAATAGAATAAACATTAGATGAATTGGAGGAATAAACATGGCTAACAAAAAATTCACCGAAGAGGAAATGAACCATCTACGCGCAAGCTCATATGTTTTAGATGTATCTCCCAGCATCGTACATTTTACAGCTGAATTTAAAAAGAAATTCTGGGAAGCTATCATAACAGGAAAAAAGCCGAGAGACATCGTTATCGAGATGGGCATTGATCCAGATATACTTGGTGAGATTCGAATTAATGGGCTGAAGGGTATGATCAGGAATGAAGTTAAGGCTGGAAAGGGATTCCGTGATTTAGATACCTATAACAAATATCTGGACGGTTATATAACTCCGGAGGGTAGAATTAAATATCTTGAGCAGCAGTTAGCATATAAAGATCAGGAGATAGAGTTTCTAAAAAAAATTGTATCTTTAGGACGGGAGGATTCAGAATCATGAATGTTCCCGCATCTGCCAAGTACGAAATTATTCGAGAGATGACCCAGCGAGATAATAACTTATTGAATATTACCTGGCTGTGCACTGCTGCCGGTGTTTCGCGGTCGGGATACTACCATTACCTTGGAACAGAAGAACTCAGGCGACAACGTGAAGAACAAGACCAAAAGGATTTTCTAATAATTCTGAAGGCTTACCAGTTTCGTGGTTATGACAAGGGAGCTCGCGGCATTTACATGCGGCTTCTTCATATGGCTCCTCCGGTGCACATGAACATTAAAAAGATCCGACGTTTGATGAAGAAATATGGACTTTTCTGTCCTATTCGCAAGGCAAATCCGTACCGGAGAATGGCCAAAGCACTAAAAACCAGCAATGTTGCCCCCAACCTGCTGAACCGGGAATTTGAAACACACGGCCCCCGTGCTGTTCTGCTGACGGATATTACCTACATCATCAACGGGAAGGCACCACGGTGCTATATGTCTACCATCATCGACGCTTGTACAAAAGAGCTGCTGGCATGGGTACTGAGTGAATCTCTCGAAATTGATTTTGTTCTGGAAACTGTGCACCAACTTATTGAAAACTATGGTGTCTCTATGACAGCCGAGACCCTGATTAATTCGGATCAAGGGGTGCACTATACAAGCATAAAGTTTATCCAGTTGATAAAAGACAGTGAACTGAGGCAATCGATGTCTCGAAAGGCAAACTGTTGGGATAATGCTCCGCAGGAATCCTTTTATGGTCACATGAAAGATGAAATTGACATTTCGGAATGTATAACTTATGAAGAAATTCATCAAGTGATTAGCGACTGGACTGACTATTACAACAACGATCGATACCAATGGGATTTAGCAAGATTAGCTCCGAGGGAGTATTACAAGTATCTCGTTACAGGAGAATACCTTTTAACAATACCAAAAGCAAAAGGTGAAGATTTAAGGTGGGGCTCTGCCCCACACCCCGAGGTTTTTCGCTTTGATTTCCAGGGAGGCAGAGTTTGTTAGAAACAAAAAGAAGCGGTGCCATTACACCGCCTCCCTTATAAACCCACATGGGCGCTCAGGTCGCTCCTCAGCGTTGCCCTATCCTCCCGTGTGGTAAAGCACGGTTAGTATAGCATAAATATCTATTTGATTGGAATAGCAAAAACCCAAATTGTCCTTGACATGGGGTACACATTAAAATTAGGTACTATAGGCGTTGATGCGGACGATTTCGTGAGTCAATACAAAAAATGGGTTCAGGAAATGTCGTCTCAGGCACTTAAAAAAATTAGAAAAAATATTTGCTAAAAAAGAAGGACTTTTTGGTTTTGTGTTGTATATATACAATGTGGTATAAATGTACCCAAATGGTGTCGGCACTTTTCGTACCTTTTTTCAGGCGTTTGCCCAACAGATGCTGAAGCATTTTTACTAACGTAATGGGCGCGATCCCATTCTTGTTGCTCAATAGCGCAGCAAGTTTTACTCCTTATTGGAGATATTTGTCCTCGGCTTGTGGATTACAAGCAACAAAAAGGACTAACCCCTGTTTTCCCAATGCTTTGGGGCGGCGCAACGTAACAGGGCTACGAGTTTTGCGCAGATAAAAATGTGAGTAGAAAAACACTCAACAGGATATTCATGTCCTTTTTTGGGTGTTTTTTATTTGAGAGCCAAATTTTTGGGTCTCTTTTTTTAGTTTTTAAACAGATCTTTGATAACTGCATAATCTCAATACTGCTGGCCAGCGCTTATGCAAAATACAATTTCCCCATAATGCTATTTTGTAGGCAAAAGAAAGTGAGATCTGGTTGCGCGTCGTGAACGTGCATTTGACCGGGTCAAGGCCAAGTGGGACAGTGACCGCTAAAGCAACGCCATGGGGCGCCGTATGTATGCTGACCATCGGGAGGGCCAGTCATTACGTCGTTAGAGAAGTATTATTGAAGCAATATATGCAGATCTCCCTTATATTCAAATTAAAGGAGTTGATTGTTTTGCTCAAAAAAAATACGTACACTGTTTCAGAATTATCGGAAATAATCAAAATCAGCAAAGGGACGATATACGCGGCGATTCGACGCGGTGAAATCCCCCATGTCAGGATTGGACGCAGAATTGTAATCCCTCTTAGGGTGGTTGAAAACATGCTTCTGTGCAGTTATGATTGTGGTCAGGAGCCGTGCCGGGAAACCCAGGAGGTGCAGTAAAACAAAATGGCGCGGCGTAAAAAAGGGACAGGTTCCAAAACACAGATAGGAGAAAACAAATGGTTACTTCGGTGGAGGGACCGTAATGGTGGTCAACACTCTAAGCGTTTCAATGGCACTGAAACCCAGGCAGAGCGCGCATTACGAAAGCTTATATACGAAGCTGAAAATGCCCAAGCTAAAGCCGATATAACACTTAATGAGTTTTCAAAACTCTGGCTAGAAGAATATGCCAAAATAAATTGTAAACCGAGAACATACGAAAGTTACGAGGAAACGCTACGCGTTCACATCTTACCTGCTCTTGGTCGACATAAACTCAAGGACATTTCACGCCAGATGGCACAAAAATTCTTGAGTGATAAACTGGAAGAAAATAGCAAGCATGGTCGGCCAAGAGCCACAACGTCTGTAGAATATATGCAGACAGTAATGAAAATGGTTTACAATGCCGCAATAGAGTGGGAATATGCTGAAACAAACCCTGCTGTTTTAAAACACACAATGAAGTTTGACAAAATAGCTGAAATACGGGAAGACGATGATAAGGTTAACAACGCTGTAATCATGACAGAACAGCAAATCCATGATTTATTAAGGCTTGCTCGTGATGATTATTTCTACCCAGCATACATTATCGCTCTGGAAACCGGGCTACGGCGAGGAGAAATTCTCGGCCTGAAATGGCCTAACATTGACTTTAGAACTGGTTTACTCTCGATAAAAAAAGCAGTGCAAAGATTAAGGGGCAAAGGAATAAAACCTGGAAAGACCAAGTCAGCCACATCCGTAAGGGATGTAGTCATTGGTCCCAACTTAATTGAAATATTGAGACAGCACCGTAAAGAACAGCTACGAACCAAAATGAAAATGGGGCAAACCTATCATGAGGAGAACTGGGTATTTTGCAGACCGGACGGCAAACTCTGGGACCCAAAGACAATGTACTCTCATTTTAAAAAACTGGCTAAAAAAGCAGGTTTGCCCAAGAGGACTACACTTCGCCATCTCAGACACAATTATACTACACACTGCATTGATGCTGGTCACAAACGAAGTGAAGTTTCAAAGTATTTAGGACATGCAGATGAAATTGTTACTAAAGTCTATGATAAGGAAACCTACAAAAGAAAGAAGAAAGCGGCTCTCGACATGGAATCCCTTATTTTCCCCGATGAGCCGCAATCACAGCAAGAATCTCAATATTAATTGTGATCACTTTGTGATCTCTGATGCTGTAAACCGATTTGAAACATATCCGAAAGGCTTGAAAGCCTTGATATACCTGGTGAGCCATGCAGGAGTCGAACCTGCGACACCCTGATTAAAAGTCAGGTGCTCTACCAACTGAGCTAATGGCCCATGTGTTTTTACAGATGTTATATTATAATAGAAAAGTGCTTCTGTCAACAACTTTACGCTGGTGATCACTACCAAATCATCGGAATCACTATGCACTTATTGTTTGTTTTTCAATGTACGTGGTCAGGCTTGCTTTAGCACCGGTACGATGGACAACCGCCTCACTTGATACCCAAAAAGATCACGGGAACCGTCCCCGCCTCCAATTACTGACTGCGTCGTGCGATCTCGCGCCCGGCAATAACCCCACTCAAAGAGGCCTGGGATAGGCCACGGGTGATTCCGGCGCCATCTCCGGCTACAAAAAGGTTGCGCAGCCCTGTTTCCAGAACCCGAGAAACCTCCAAGCGGGATGAGTAGAATTTGACCTCGACACCGTACAACAATGTATGGGGAGAGTATACACCAGGAGCAACCTGGTCCAGTGCCTTGAGCATCTCCAGAATCGCCAGGAAGTGGCGGTACGGAAGCACCAGGGAGAGATCCCCTGGAATCGCCTCTAGCAGTGTGGGGATCACCAATCCCTTGGCAATGCGCTCCCCGGTGGACCGCCGACCCTTCATTAAATCTCCTAAACGCTGGACGATAACCCCGCCCCCCAGCATATTGGCCAGGCTTGCCACATATTTCCCATAGGTAATCGGCTGCTTGAAGGGTTCTGTAAATGTCTTGCTGACCAGCAGAGCAAAATTAGTGTTCTCGGTTCTGTATTCCGCATGGGTATGCCCATTGACAGTAACTATGCCGTCGGTGTTTTCCATCACCACTTCCCCGTAAGGGTTCATGCAGAAGGTGCGCACCCGGTCCTCAAAGGTGGGGGAGGTAAAGAGGAATTTCCCCTCATAGGTCAGGTCGGTGATCTGCTCCATTACCGCAGCGGGAAGTTCAATCCTCAGACCGATGTCAACAGGGTTGATTGCCATATCCAGTTCCAGGCGCTGGGCCTCACTCTCCAGCCACTCCGAACCATAGCGTCCAGGAGCACAGACCAGATAGTCGGCCTCATACTCCTGCCCGTCCTTGGTAACCACCCCGGCTGCGGCCACATCTTTGACCTTAATCGAGGCTACCGGGGTTTTTGTTTCAATCGTGACTCCCCGGTCGAGCAGGTAGTCCTGCATCTGCTGCAAAACTTCCTGGGTACGACCAGTACCCAAGTGCCTGATCGGTGCTGGCACAAGCCGCATACCGGCAAGGGATGCCTTTTTTTGCAGGTTTTCGACCCCCTCCAGGTTCTCTAGGCCGTAGAGTTTCTCGGGCGCCCCAAATTCTAAATAGATATCGTGAATATATTTAATGCCTTCCTTGAATTGACTTGGTTCCAGGTAGTCCCCCAGCATACCGCCTACCTCTGTGGAGTAGGCCAATTTCCCATCACTGAAGGCTCCAGCTCCCCCCCAACCAGATATAACAGCACAGGTGGTGCAGCCAAAACAAGGGGCATTCTTCTCACGGGATGGACAGGTCCTTGCCCGGAGATCATGCCCCTTTTCTAGTATCAAGATTTTGATGTCTTTTTTTGTTCTCACCAGTTCTAGGGCGCAAAATATTCCTGCCGGCCCCCCACCGATGATAATACAATCAAATTTCCTCAAAAATGCACCCCTCCTTAATAACGGGGTCAGGGTTACCAGGTTCAGGCTTACTTTATCGATCAATAAAACCGTCCCAGCGTTTTCCGCCCAAGCCCTTGACACCCCGACCCAAATACATCTTAACAAAAGGAAATTTTTGAGTCAATAATTTTACTGGGCTCGTTACTGGGGTCAGGCTTGCTTTATTGCTTTATTGCTTTACCTGTGCAATGGACAACCCGCCCGTCTTGGCACCTAAATAAGATCACGAGAACCGTCCCCGCAATCTTATTCTTCGCCGGGGGGTTCTTCTCTTTTTTCCAGGTTGACGAATTTGGTAAATTCTTTTAAGAATGCAAGCTGCACAGTGCCAGTGGGGCCGTTTCGCTGTTTGGCGATGATGATATCGGCCACCCCTTTGGTCTCAGAGTCATCATTGTAGTATTCATCCCGGTAGATGAACATGACCACATCGGAGTCCTGCTCCAAGCTCCCACTCTCCCGCAGGTCGGAAAGCATGGGCCTTTTGTCACCCCCACGCTGTTCCACAGCACGGCTGAGCTGGGAAAGGGCTACCACCGGGATGTCTAGTTCCCGGGCCAGGGATTTCAAAAAGCGGGAAATCTCCGAGATCTCCTGGACGCGGTTTTCCACCCTTCTGCCGGCTTGAATCAACTGTAAATAGTCGATCACCAGCAGTCCTACACCATGTTCAAGCTTCAACCGGCGGGCCTTGCTCCGTAGTTCCAAGAGTGTGATCGCCGGGGTGTCATCAATGAAAATGGGGGCCTCGGACAAAGCGTTGGCAGCTTTCAGCAGGCGCGGCCAGTCATCCTCATTTAAAAACCCGGTACGCAGCCGCTGTTGGTCCACCAAAGCCTCAGCACAGAGAAGTCGCTGCACTACCTGGTCCCCAGACATCTCCAGGCTGAAAATGGCTACAGGAATATTGAATTTGACAGCCACATTCTGGGCAATGTTGAGCCCGAGTGCGGTCTTCCCCATCGAAGGCCTTGCTGCCAACAGAAGGAGGTCGCTTGACTGGAACCCAGATGTATACTTGTCCAGTTCGGCAAACCCCGTGGGGATGCCGGTGACGCTCCCTTTCTTCTGGTAGAGCAGTTCGATCTTCTCCAGAGTTTCCACCAGCAGTTCCCGGATAGAGCGGTAGCTCCTGCTGATGCGCCGCTCGCTTAAGCCCAGGATCATCCGCTCCGCATCATCCAGGAGTTCTTCACTTTTAACCCCATCTTCATACCCCTGGCTAACAACCTGGGTGCAGGATTTGATCAGGGCTCTGAGCATCCCTTTATCTGCCACAATCCCGGCGTAATAACCAGCATTAACCGCAGTAGGGACAGCCCCAGACAGCGAGGCCAGGTAGGAGGCTCCCCCTACTTTTTCTAAAAGCTCACGGCTCTTCAGTTCCTCAGTTACGGTCACTAAGTCGATCGGGCGGCCTTTTTCGGTCATTTCCTTGAGAGCAGTGTAGATCTCCCGGTGCCCCTCGCCGTAGAAGTCTTCTGGTTTTAAGACCTCAGCAACCTCAGAAAAACTTTCTGGAACCAGGAGCAGTGCGCCTAAAACAGCCTGCTCTGCCTCCAGGTTGTGCGGAGGTATGCGCCCCATTAGTTTCATTAGGCACCCTCCGGTTTATCTTCAGCAAAAAGAATATGGGGAAATGCATCTGTGATCTTATCAATGCTGGTCACCTGGACACCCCACTGGTCCTGGGCTAGATCACGGCTGTTTTCCATAGGAATCAGCACCTTTTTCACACCCACCTGGCGTGCCCCATAGATCTTTTCGGAAACTCCCCCCACCCCACGCACCTGACCCTGGATGGAGATCTCGCCTGTGATTGCTACATCCTGGCGCAGAGGAACTTCCTCTAAAGCGCTGTAGATGGCCAGGAAAATTGCCGCTCCGGCAGAGGGGCCCTCCACCATTCCCCCGCCAACGATGTTGATGTGGATATCAAAGTCAGCGGCATCCTTACCGGTAATGCTTCTGTAGACGGAAAGAGCATTAAACACAGAGTCTTTGGCCATCGGCCCTGCGGCGTCATTAAACCTGACAGTGCCTTTACGAGACTCCTTGGCCGGGAAGGCAATGGCCTCAATTTCAATAATGGTTCCTAAAAACCCTGCAACTGCCAGCCCGAAAACCCTTCCAATCTCACCCCGGTCTTCCGCGTGTTTGGTGACATAAGGGGTCAGCCTGCTGACCTGGAGAACCTGCTGGAGGTCTTCCAGGGTAACTGTAATGTTTTCGCACTCAGCACTCCCTAGGCGAAAGCGCGCTATGGAGTAAACATCCACCAGAATGTTGGTTGCTTTTCGTGCCTCTATGGTGTACTCGCTGATCGCCTCGATAACACCAGGCCCCAGAACTACTCCTAATTTATTCGCCGCCTGGCGCAAAACTTTTTGAATATCCGACGGTGTCAGGCAGTCAAAGAAGATTTCCGCACACCTGGAGCGGAAGGCCGGATTGATCTGATCCGGTTCTCGGGTGGTCGCCCCGATCAGAACAAAATCAGCAGGCGCTCCTTCTTCAAAGAGTTCTTTGATGT
>CALGIY010000189.1 GCA_937914965.1 uncultured Thermoanaerobacteraceae bacterium
TTGCCTGAGATCGAGAGGGCGGTGACCTGCCCCTCCGGGAGCCGGTCAGGCGCCCCCGTTCCGGGATATGCTCGAGCAGCATGATCGCCTCGCCAAATTCAGCAGAAGCATTAACCGCATCCTCAGCTTCGATGAATTCACGGCTGCGGGCAAGCCTCATCTCGATATTGTCGATTTCAAAATGATCAGTGAACATCGCCCAGTTTTTGCGCACACCGGTCCAGCGCCTATCGAACCTGTCATACGCTTCTTTGCTGCCCTTCCAGTCATCCTGTTCCACTAGTTTTTTTACTTCCTTTAGTTCCACTACCAGTTGAGCGGATGTGCGGTTCAGGTATTGTTGGGAAAGCAGTCCTCCAGCAGCTATCAGGCCAATAACAATGAAAACTACGACATAGGAACCTATAAACCGCTTCATAGATAATCATCCTTGCCTTTAATAAAGAAGTCGATTTTACCTTCGGTGGTGTATTGGGCAAAGAAAACTTCACTCAGGTCGTTAATCTGCTGGGACCTAGCCTGCTGTGTAAGGGCATCCATGGTAATCCCTGCTAGCTGCAGACTCTCTAAGTTCACTCTACCATCCATGATCAAAGTGATGGGGAAATGGGGCTGGTCCACCAGAGTTCCCAGGTCCTTGGCCGTTGGTGGCTTGACATCGGCTTTCGGAATAAGACTTATAGAACCGTTAGTTTCCAGCACAGCATAGGCGATGTCGGAAACATTAGGGTATTCTTTGCTCCTGAGCTGTTCCAGTAGGTCATTGATGTTGATCCTGACCCTGCGCATAGCATCCCTGACCGGCTGTCCATTGTTGATTAAGATTGCCGGTTTTCCGCAGATGATCGCCCGTGCCTTCTCGCTGTGCAGGATGACCTGGGATATAATAATTTGAACTGCCATCAGGACCAGGATGCCTACAATGCCATTGGCCAGGGGAATTCCAGTATCGCTCATGGGGATAACGGCCAATTCCGCTATCACAATGGTAATCACCAATTCAAAAGGCTGGAGCTGCCCGATCTGGCGTTTTCCCATCAAACGCACCACAAGTACAAGAACTATGTAAAGTATCAGTGCCCGTACGGCAACTAACAGCATATTACCACCCCTTAAAATACTCAGTTTAAATTCTTTATCTCAACGATCTCAGCTGCCATGGAAAAAGACTGCCTCAAGAGGCAGTCTTTTCTTGATCAGGTAGGCAATACCTGCTAATTTATTGCCCAAGGTCCTTATTGGTGTTAAAGGTTTGGTGGCCTCCTCCTGTACTGCTGGTGAAGCTGCTGGGTGCAGATCCCTTTATGGCAGCACCACCATCACCCTCACTTTCTCCCCTACCGAATTCTTTGGACATCTCAAATGAGGTAGTAGTTCCGTACTGCCCTGGGGAGAACGACTGCTGGCCATACTGCCCGGATCCACCTATCGGGGGCTGTACAGAATAGGAAAATTGACCAGGAGATGTGTACTGGGTACCTGTAGTTGTTGTTGACAACTGCTGGAGCTGTTGTGAAACCTGGTTGCACATCTGTACAACCTGCTGCAGCTGCTGGGCAGCCGAACGCTCATACTCCGTTAATTGACTCAACCGGGAAACGTTGGTCTGCTCATTCTGGTTCAGTTGGTTGCAGATCTGACTAATCTGGTTTAGATTCTGCTGGATACCTTGAATATTCACTACTTCGAGCACCTCCAAGATATATTAATTTATTTATATTATCCCTCCTGTTCACCTCTTTATGCGCCATCTCCTGATAAGATTACTTCCCGCTGCAAGTCCTTGACAGCATCCCTACTCCAGGATTAACCTTACAATAAAGGCAATGATCGAAAAATAGGGGGATTGAGAGGTTTTGAAAAAAGGGACCGTAATTTCCGAAAAATTTTACCGGGTACAAATGGCATTATCTTCTCTTTCTATCTACAGGCAGCTGCTGGATGACCCCGTCATCAAGAAATTTTACGATTTAATAAGCTACCTCTGCACTGGAACAGACCCTGTCATCTTTCTTAACCTGTACAATGAGTTATTCTTTACCCTGGCCTCCTCTGATACATCTCTGGCAAGCTATATTATGGACCTGATCATTTTTGACGATAACCCCTTTTCACACTGCTGCACTAAAGGTGAGAACTGTGAGTTACTTGAAGATGCTGCAAGAAGGGACCTGGAGTGCCTGCAGTTTGCTCTTGAAATTACTCCTACCGTGATCAAGACACAGGCTAAAATTTTATGCAATTTAGAAACAAAGGAATTATACATGAAATTTTCAGCGTTATTAGCGTTTTTATTACTTTTCAATTTCGGATTCGCCTCTACAGCGGTTCCGCACGAAAGTCTTCCAAAAACGTTTGAGGAGTTAATTAAAAGTGAGCAAGTAAAAAGTCAAGAGGAAGCTGCTAAAGTGAAATCTGGCGAATCTACATTTAACCCAGTGCCAGGTATCATGCACCACATTGCAGATGCGCACGATTGGCATTTATGGGGAGAAGGAGAAAAAAGTGTAGGAGTTGCATTACCTGTTATTTTATGGGATAATGGTTTACAGGTTTTTATGTCTTCTAAATTTCACCACAACGAAGCGGTT
>CALGIY010000190.1 GCA_937914965.1 uncultured Thermoanaerobacteraceae bacterium
GGTGACTGGAGTTCAGACGTGTGCTCTTCCGATCTTGACAGTCACCCGGAGGCTTGCTGCGTCAATAAAGCAAGCCTGACCCCGAAACAGGCGAATTATTCTACAAAGGTAATGGGTTTTTTCGATTGTACCTCCACATCTGCGGGAATACGTAAATAGAGCAGCAGTGATCCAGGGGTGGTCCCGGAGGCATGCTCAGACATTGCAGATTCACCTAATATTTGGCTGACTGCAAATTCCCTGCTAAACATTCCCAACTCTAACTTCAGGTGTTTCGGCGCGTCTACTTTCAAAACATTACCCCTCAGAGTTACCCGGTGCGGCATCATCCGGTCAGAGAAGTCGATTCGCTCAACAATAGTTTTCGTGGCATAGCTGACAGCTTCAATTTTACCATCCGCGCTGTCCTTCCTTTCAGCGATTATAGTTTCAACCTCATTTTCAGGAAATTCCACATTAATCAGACTGTCGTTAAAGGGGAATTCCCATTGTTCCAGCACAAAAGCCCCTTCTGCCTGCTCCGGCCTTCCCTCCAAGGCCCGCTCGAATAAGAATATATCTCCTTGATTAACCAAATCCTTTTCACTCACTGTTTTCATCTTCTTATCAGCCATGTTTTCTACCGGGAGCATTTGGTAAAGGACAGGGGAAACAAGCAGCAGCAGAATATAACAAGCCGTGAGCCAAAACTGTATACTATACCCTAAGGAGAAACCGCTGCGCTTCACCAACAGGATAACCAGTACGAGAAGAAGAAAGAGAATTATTATTAAAGGCACAACAGCCATCTATCTGACCTCCAGTCTGTTTGACAGCATAATGGAGCAGGCATAAAGCAAACCTGCTGCAATGATTACCTTCACAGCCAGCAGAGCCAGAGAGCTCTCTCCACGAAAGAAATAAAACACCTTTATCAGCACCGGCAGCTGGTATCCTCTCCCAGCGAGAATAATTAAGCCGAAATATATGCCAGCCAACAGCACAATAAACACCTTGCTCAGCTGCACCAATGCACCACAAAAATACCCCAGCGAACCAAAAAGGAGCAGATACAATATGGTCACAGCCATACCCGCAAAAATAACTTCGGGGGCTGCAATAAAATTCTGGCTTAACAGATAGCTGCTGCCTTTTAAATAAACTATTATCCTTAATAAAAAACCGCTCAGCATCGCTGTAATCCCACCAATTAATGCAGCAGTAACCAAAAATGCCGCATTGGAAAGATTGCTGCTCAACCGGTTAGCTACAAAGGTAAAATCAATATTTTGATAATCCTTAGTCGTGATCAAGACAGCGACAACAAAAATCCACAAAAATGTAAACGCAATGACCATTTCACTGGAAAATAACCTAACAGAGAGATTTACGTATTGTGAGCCCATGCCATAATTCATCACACCTCCCAGAGAAAACAGCAAGGCCATTACTTGCACACCCACCATGGCCAAAAACAATCCCAGGCGGCTTTTCAGCTTATATAAATACTGGTTCTTAACAGTCTCAAAAAGGCTAGCTTCTGTCAAAGACATGATCGATCCCTCCCCTGTTTCTGTTAGTGAGGTAAACACACAGGTCATCTGCCTTTACCGGAAGGATTTCTACACCGGCAGTGCTGCTCTTTTTCAATATTCCATCAGCCGGATCACGCCTGATCACTATATAACAGTGATCCTTGCCCATGCTTTTCTGATAATAAATCTCCTGTCCTGCTGTTAGATCAAAGACTACTTCTTTTTTGCCCCTCAAAGCTACGGCAAACTCCTTCAGGTCGGAAATCGGCAGATGCAGTCGTTTTCTACCCTCCTGAAGCAGCAGAATGTCCTCCAAAACATCCTCCACCTCATTTAGCAGATGGCTTGAAAAAATAATGTTACGGGGTTTTTGCAGGTAATCCCTGAGCAGAGCCCGGTAAAAATCCTTTCTTACCCCGGCATCCATTCCAGCAGTCGGTTCGTCAAAAATAGTCAGCGGACAGCGCGCCGCCAGCCCCATAATCATATTAAAAGTGCTTTTCATCCCTTTGGAGAGGTTGCGATGCTGCTGCATCGGATTTAAGGAAAAATAATCGAACAGCCCCTTGGCAAGCTCCATATCCCAGTTCTCATAAAACGCAGATGCCGATAATAGGATCTCTTCCAGAGATAATAATGGAGGAAACTTCATGTTCTCATCAATAAAGATCATATTGGATGAAACTTTCAGACTATTAAAAGGATTTTCTGAGAAAACCATGACCTGCCCTGAAGAAGCACGCATAAAACCCGCAATAATTTTCAACAATGTTGTTTTTCCTGCCCCATTTGGCCCTATCAGTCCTGTAATTCTGTTTTGCTCAATAGTAAAAGATAGATCATTGACTGCTTTTACTCTCCCAAAATTTTTGGTCAGCCCCTTACACGAAATTACATCCATCCTTTAACCCCCTTAAATGATTCCCCTGCGGAAACCATGTATTTCGTCAAGTTCTTTCCTGGCCTACCACTGCTGACGCATCAAAAATAACCGCATACGCTCTGCTAAGAACCGAGGTGGGCAATTTGCACGATAAGAATTTTGGCCCAATCGCTCAAATACCTTATACAGCACCATGTTTGTGACTCATGCGTCCGGCCTACTGGCCTCCCGCATCATACCAATCAATTCATCTTCATAAACCCCCAGGCGCCTGGGGGTTTATGAAGATGAATTGA
>CALGIY010000191.1 GCA_937914965.1 uncultured Thermoanaerobacteraceae bacterium
CGCCGACGTTACGTAACTCCATGAGCGCCTTCAACGACTCCTGGACCTCAGGGTCACCAAAGTTGCTAACAAGGCCAAAGATCCCTTGCCAGAACCCACTGTGGATCGGTGCTAACTTCTGCAAGCCTGCCATAGCGCCGCAGATACGTGGGTAGTAGCTTCTCATCATAAAATCTGAGGGATCAGCCAGAAATTCATCATATTCCCGCGGCTTCATATACTCGCCTTCGACAAATTGGTACATCCGCTCAGCAGGAAGACCATTTCCCGGCCATTTCAGCAGATTGTAACCTAACGCCTCCAGACCTTTTCCTGGATAGGAAATATAGGAGTTCCAGTACATGTCAGCATCCAGTTCAACAGCTGTCTTTTTCCACGCCATCCAGGCTTTATCCATGTCGTACATGGATTCCTCAAAGTTGATTCCAGCGTAGATAGCCGGGAAGAAATCCAGGCACGGGACAACCGGAACCCGGTCGGGAACCTTCAACTGCACCGCGTCCATAAACCGTTTTTCCCGCTCTTCGTACAGTTCCTGAGGACTTTTTTCCATTTCGGATCCTCCTAGTCTAATTTCTTTTAATCACTTAAGCGTTGGCTGTCCGCTTGCGGGACAACTCCACTGCCGCGTTAGCATCTTTCCCATAGGCGTCAGCGCCGACATATTTCGCTACCTTCTCATCAGTGGGACTGCCGCCGATCATAATCTTTACTTGGTCCCTAAGGCCAGTATTGGTGAGGGCCTCAATGGTATTCTTCATGGAATCGAAAGCCAGGGTCAGCAATCCGCAGAGTCCGACAACTTGAGGTTGGAATTCCTTGACCTTTTCGACAAAAACCTCTGGGGAAACATCAACCCCGATATCCAGTACATCGAAGCCATTGACTTCCAGCATAAAGGTTACAATATTTTTACCAATATCGTGAATATCTCCCTCTACAGTTCCGATGAGCACCTTACCGCACTTCTTTTCCTCTGTATCTCCAGAGATGTGTGGTTTGACGATCTCAGAGACGCTCTCCAGGATCTCTCCGGACATAAGCAGGTCAGGGATGAAGTACTTGCCTTCCTCGAAACGCTTGCCTACAACCTCGACAGCTTTCCTGCACACTTCCAAAACCTTTAGCGGATCAGCCCCGTTGTCGAGCATTTCCTTGACAACTTCAAGGGCTTCATCTTCTTTGAGGTCCACCATCAGTTCCATCAATTTTTCCTGCATGAAAATCCGCCTCCTAGATTTTTTTATTTGGGAGATACTCATGCTGCATTTTATTATTTCTGTTCCTCAGTAGTCCGGAATTTGTGCTCCGCATTAATTCCTGGCCAGGAAACTGCCGTCTCCAGCTTTCCCTAAGAATTCTCCATCCTTTACAATCACTTTACCCTTGCTGATGGTCATCTGGGGCACTCCCTTGACCTTCCACCCTTCAAAGGGGCTCCAGTCAGCCATATCATGGGTCGCCTCTCCAGTGATGGTCATTTCTTTCTTCGGATCAAAGACCACCAGGTCTGCATCACTTCCTACCATTACTGCGCCCTTCCTGGGGAAGATGTTATATGCCTTGGCGGGGTTGGTACTGGTGAGTTCCGCCAACCGCTCCAGGGTGATCCTGTTTTTCAGTACGCCCTCACTGTACATCATAGAGAGGCGCACCTCGATACCCGGTAGCCCACCAGGGATCTTGTAGAAAACATCAGCTATTTTTTTCTGTTCCCTGGTAAAGGCACAGTCATCGGTTCCGATGATGGTGATTGTTCCATCGGCTATACCTTTCCATATTTCATGCATATCTTTTGCTTCTCTGATCGGTGGGTGAACAATGAAGTTTTGCCCATCATCCCGCTGGTAGACATCATTGGTCAGGGTCAGGTAAGGTGGGCAGGTCTCCCCGTAAACAACCTGTCCAGCCATTTTGGCTTCACGAATGGCCTTTACTCCCCCTTCACTGGAGACATGCCTGATTAAAAGGGGTACACCCACCTGGCGTGCCAGGAGAATAACCCTCCTGATCGCCTCCACTTCGGAGATCTCAGGCTTGCTCAGGGGATAGAAACGAGGTGCAACATTCCCGGCAGATATGAGGGCCTCTGTACTCCTTCTGACGATGGCCTCATTCTCGCAGTGAACTGTAGCTATTGCTCCCAGTTCCCGAACCCGCTCAAAAGCTCTTAGAATCTCCCCATCATCCACATACAGCCCATCACTTTTGTAGATTGTGTAGAATTTAAAAGATGTGATCCCCAGACGTACGATATCAGCCATCTGGTCGAGAGTGTTTTCATTGATATCGGTGAGCGTGCAGTGGAAACTGTAATCGACTACACATTTCCCCGTGGCCTGTCCCATTCTTTCCTGGACAACCTCCATCGGGGGTCTCCCCTTCTTCTGGTCAGCAAAATCAATCAGAGTAGTAACACCGCCGAAAGCCCCGGCAACAGTCCCTGAATAGAAATCATTCTTGGTTACTGTCCCGGCCAGAGGCAGCAGCATGTGGGCATGGGTTTCCACAACACCTGGGAATATAAGCTTCCCTGAGGCATCAATAACAGTCTCAGCATCTCCTGCATCGAATTCCCCAAGAGCTGCAATCCTGCCGCCCTTGACTGCCACATCAACTGTGCCCAGATCCTGTGGGGCAAAAACATGTCCACCTTTTAAAACCAGATCGTATTTCATCCCATTCATCTCCCACGCAATATTTTTGCACCAATCACCAACAAACTCACATGGGAACCGGAAACTATTTCAAGGTAATCGCTTTCTTCGGGCACCACTGAGCACAGAGCCCACATCCATCGCACTTCTCCTGGTCAACCCAGGTACGGGTCTCATCCCATCTGATCCCTTCGTAAAAGCAGACCCGATGGCAGGTGCCGCAGTTAGTACACAGCTCCTGGTCGATCAAAGCCTTTAGGGGCGGCTCCTGGCATAACTCCTCTACAGAGGTGATCGAGGCAAGTGCAATTCCCCGGAAGTCTTCAATACTCTTGTACCCTTTTTTATCCATAAAGGCAGCCAGGCCATCCAAGATCTCCTGAACAATCCCGCTGCCTTTCCACATCACAGAAGTAACCATTTGTACAGTTGCAGCACCAAGCATGATATATTCCACTACATCCTGCCATGTGCTGACCCCACCTACCGCTGAAAGTGGTACATCAACAGATCGCGCCACTTCAGCAAGCAGAGCCATCGAGATTGGCCGTATGGCAGGGCCGCTGTATCCTCCGAAGCCCCGCAGCAGTGGTTTCCCTGTCTCAATATCAACACCAGCAAAAGAACGCACAG
>CALGIY010000192.1 GCA_937914965.1 uncultured Thermoanaerobacteraceae bacterium
GATACTATTAAAGATTATAACGTAGATAAAGACACTGGCAACGGGTTTTCCTTTAAGCCCTATCAAACAGAGGCCCTCCTGGATACGGTCAGGCGGGCAGTGACGATTTACCGTCAGCGACCTGAATTATGGAGGAGACTGATGGTCAGAGCGATGAGCAGCGATTATTCCTGGGAAAGGTCAGCCAGAGAATATGTAGAGATTTACAGGGGTGCCATCGAAAAACATCTTGAGATTCCTCACCGAGCAGTGGTTTAGCTTTTTATTTAGAGGCAGGGCTATCTTTCAGGTGGCCCTGTTTTTTTGATCAGGCAGGAATCATCGACAAAAGAAGCGAAGTTTACAAGAAAATAAGATAAGAAAGGGCTAGAACTTTGCCAGAAAAAATCTTAGTTGTTCCTAAAAACACTTTATTTCAGAATAATGCAAATTTACAAGGTTTCCATCCAGGTACTGACACCGCCCTCTGGAATCATTTAGCTGCAGAAGGGCTTTTTCTTGACCGGGACCTGGTAGAACACGACACATCCTACAAGCAGTTGATTGTTTATCTGGTGCTGAGGCATGAGCAAGATATCTTTGTGTACCAACGCATACAGGCAACCGGTGAAAAAAGACTCCTGGACATGTACTCTTTTGGTCTGGGAGGGCATATCAACCCGGTTTCATCCCGTAGTTACCGTAAATTAATCACTTCCAACCTGATCCGGGAATTGAAAGAAGAAGTTTCCTTTAAAGACCCCTACGCTTACCGCTTCCTTGGTTTTCTTAACGATGAAGAAACCGAGGTGGGAAAGTATCATTTAGGGCTGGTTTTCTTTGTTTCCACTTTATCACCCCAGATAACTGTGCGTGAAAAGGATAAGATCGAGGGCAAGTTGGTCCCAGTGTCACAGTTAGACACGTACCGAGACAGACTGGAAAGTTGGTCATGTTTGCTGCTTCCTTATGTCTTGAGCCTGTTTTAATTTCTTCCGTCTTTTTTGTAGCTGTTGAAACTTTGGGCTATAATAAAGGGTAAATGCTCTACATGAAAATGCCAGTTAGCAATAGGTAAAGGGAGTATCAGACAATGGAAGCAAAAGCCCAGTTCACCATCTGGACTTCTGGCTGTCAGATGAATGACCATGACTCGGAAATTATGCGTGCATTATTAGAAGAAGATGGTTACCAGTGGACATCTAACCCGGACAATGCGGAGATCATTATTCTCAACACCTGTTCGGTTAGGAAAGGCGCTGAGCAAAAAGCCCTCGGTTTCCTTGGTAATTTGAAACACCAGAAAGCAAACAAACCAGATCTGGTGATCGCTGTAGGGGGGTGTATGTCTCAGAACCCAGAGGTTCGTGAATTCTTAGTAAAAAAGGCCACCTTTGTTAACATCATCTTTGGGCCACGTAGTTACCACCAGCTGCCAAAGTTTTTGCAAGAAGCACTGGAACATAAAAGACGGGTTATTGTTGATGAAACCAGTATTGAGTCACCAGGGCTTCTACCTGCACACCATACAAGCCCTGTGAAGGCTTCTGTAAACATAATCTATGGGTGCAACAACTTCTGTTCCTACTGCATTGTCCCTTACACCAGGGGTAGGGAGAAGAGCCGGCCCCTGGAAGAGATTTATAAGGAAGTATACCAACTAGCTGCTGATGGTTACCAAGAGATTTTGTTGCTTGGCCAGAATGTAAACTCTTATGGAAAGGATCTGCCAGGAGAGATCAACTTTGCAAAACTTCTTGCGCGCTTAGATGAAATACCTGATCTGTCCCGGATCAGATATATGACCTCTCACCCCCGAGATGCAAGTGATGAGTTGATTGAAACAATCGCTGCATCTCGCAAGGTCTGCGAGCATTTTCATCTTCCTCTCCAGTCCGGGAGCAACAGGATTCTGGAATTGATGAACCGGGGCTACACCAGGGAAAAGTTTCTCGGTTTGACGAAAAAAATCCGGGAGAGAATACCAGAGGCAAGTATTACAACTGATGTGATTGTAGGTTTTCCAGGAGAGACAGAAGAGGATTTTCATGATACCCTGGACATGATGGAGCAGGTCAGGTTTGATGCTGCTTATACTTTTCTATATTCACCCAGGCAGGGAACACCTGCAGCGAAGATGGAGGGGCAGGTATCACGAGAGGTAAAAAAGGAAAGATTGGCGAGACTTATGGATCTTCAAAACCAGATCACATTGGAAAAGAATTTGCCTTTAGAGAATCAGGTTGTTGAAGTACTGGTGGAAGGGAGAAGCAAAAGAGCTCCAGAATGTTGGAGTGGCAGGACCAGAACCAATAAGATTGTTGTTTTTGAGGGAATAGACGATCAAGATTTGACCGGCAAGATGGCAGATATCCTGGTTAATTGTGCCCGAACCTGGAACTTGACGGGTTCTTTAAAAAAAGTACACAAAAAAGAGGAATATGTTCCTCTTACCAGAAATTAATTATTATAACATTTACGGAGGTGCAAGAAATACAATGTCAGTTATAGAAAAAGCCCAGGAACTTGGACAAGTCTTGCGGGAAACGGAAGAAGCAGCGATCCTGCAGGCAGCAGAGATTAATCTTGAGAAGACTATTGAATCCCGGAATCTGATTGTGGAGTTTCAACAGCGTTTTCAGAAGATTCAAAGCGCCCAGAACGCAGGGGAAAAGGTCAGCGATGAGGAATTGGCGATTTTCAACCAAATCCAGGAGAAAGCAAAAACAGATAAAAACATACAGTCTTATTTTGCAGCACAGAAAAACTTCAATGACCTTTTGCAGCAGGTCAACAATATCATCAACCAGGTCTTAAGGGGAGAATCATGTTCCTCGGACTGCTGTGACCACTGTTCAGGCTGTGAGTAAAGAAGACCGGGGTGGCAGTAGTGAGCAGTGCAACTCCCCTAATAACCCAATATCAGACGATCAAAAGTGAGTATACCGACTGCTTGCTCTTTTTTCGCCTTGGCGATTTTTATGAGCTTTTCGGTGAAGATGCCGAAAAGGCAGCAAAAGAACTAGAAATAGTCTTAACCAGCCGTGGGGTTGGTAAAGATAAAAAAGTGCCTATGTGCGGGGTCCCTTATCACGCCGCAGAAAACTACCTTAACCGACTGCTGGAAAAGGGCTATAAAGTTGCCATCTGTGAGCAGTTGGAAGAGGCTAAGCCTGGGAAAGGGATCGTCAAACGAGATGTGGTCAGGGTGGTTACACCGGGAACGGTGTTAAACCCGGCCTATCTCAACCAGGCTAATAACAATTTTATTCTTTCTCTCTACCAGAAAAAAGACAATCTAGGCTGTGCTTGGAGTGATATTAGTACAGGTGAATTTTATATTGCCCAGTTTTCCGGGATGATGAGTTCTGAATACCTGGTAGATTTGGTGAATCGGCTGCAGCCAGCGGAATGTATTGCTCAAAATGGCCAGCTTTCTTTTTTTGAGTCTCTGCTGCAGGGTTGCTGGGACAAGGAAATACTCCTCTCCGAGTTGAACAGCGAGGCAGCCACTGATTTTGTAGGCAGGCAATTTGGTCATGAATGCCTGGTTGACGTTGATCTAGGAACCCTGAAAGATGGGTTGACCGCAGCGGCGAACCTGCTTGACTACCTTCAAAAAACACAGAAAACTGAAAATCTTCCTTTCCGCAAAATCTCTGTTTATACCCCAGGTAACCATATGTATCTTGATACCATGACGAGAAGGAATCTGGAACTTCTCATTACACTGCGGGAAGGTAAAAAAGAAGGCAGCCTTTTTTGGGCATTAGATCGCACACTAACAGGGATGGGCACTCGACTCTTGCGGAGTTGGCTGGAATTGCCACTCCTGGATTTGACTGAAATTGAAGCTCGGCAGGAGTCAGTTGAAGAGCTTAAAAACAGTTTTTTTCTGCGCAACGATCTTAGAGAACAACTGGACAAAATCTATGACCTGGAGCGCATCATCAGCCGAGTTGACTGGCAGGTAGCCAACCCTCGGGATCTTATCGCTCTAACCAATTCCCTTGCCATAATCCCCCTTTTGAAAGATACACTCAAACAGACGACCAGTAGTCATCTCCAGAAAGTGGGGGATGATTTAGATCCCATTACAGAATTACAGGAACTGATTGGACGGGCCCTTACAGATAATCCTCCAATCAACCTCAAAAATGGGGGTATTATCAGAAGTGGTTATCACCCCGAGGTGGACAAACTTCGGAAAATGCTCGAAGAAGGGGAAACCTGGATCAAGAAACTTGAGACCGGAGAGCGTGCCCGTACCGGGATCAAATCGCTGAAAGTTGGCTACAATAAAGTATTCGGATATTATATCGAGGTAACCAAGCCAAACCTGAACCTGGTACCTGAAGACTACATTAGAAAACAGACACTGACCCAGGCTGAGCGTTTCATCAAACCGGAATTAAAGGAACAGGAAGCGCTTTTTTTAGGTGCGACAGATCGCCTGCAGGAGTTGGAGTACCAGTTATTTCTTGAGGTCCGCGACAAGGCTAAGGATAGGTCTGACCGAGTGCGCAAGAATGCTGGACTTATTGCTCAAATTGACTGTCTAGGATCATTTGCAGAAATCGCAGCCCACTACAATTATGTTCGGCCAAAGGTCAACAGATCGGGAGTAATCAAAATAAAAAACGGCCGTCACCCGGTCCTGGAGCAACTCCTCTCTGAAGGGTCATTCGTTTCTAACAACCTGAGAATCGGAGAAGATGATAACCGGATTCATATCTTGACAGGCCCCAACATGGCAGGTAAATCTACATATATGCGCCAGATGGCCTCGCTAATTCTAATGGCACAGTGCGGGTCCCTTATTCCAGCAGAAGAAGCCGAGATTGGGATCGCCGACCGTGTTTTTGTCCGGGCGGGAGCCCTTGATGACCTGGGAAAGGGGCAGAGCACCTTCATGATGGAGATGAATGAGGTCTCCTATATCATCCATCACGCAACCAAGAACAGTTTCATTGTGCTCGATGAGATCGGGCGTGGTACCGGCACTTTTGATGGGTTGGGTATTGCTTGGGCTTTAGTTGAATACCTGCATAACCGAATCGGCACTAGGGCAATCTTTGCTACCCACTACCACCAACTAACCGAACTGGCGGAGCGTTTGAATGGAGTTATTAATTACTCGGTTGCAGTGGCGGAAAAGGGTAAAGATATAATTTTCCTGCATAAAGTTGTCCCAGGTGGAACAGATAAAAGCTACGGCATTCAGGTGGCGCGCCTTGCCCATCTTCCTGAAGAAGTGGTGGAGCGTGCCCAGGAGGTAGCGGATTCCATGGAGGCTGATGGGACTGCAGAAAAGCAGGGTGATCAACTGAAGAAAAGAAGCTCAGCACCTGTTCAGTTGGTGCTCTTTGATGAAAAAAGTATCATCTTACAGGAACTGCAGAGCTTGAATCTAATTCAGATGACACCATTAGATGCCCTGAATCTCCTTTCTACCTGGCAGCAGCGCTTGTCTCAAGGGAAAGAAAGCACATCTTCCAGAGACAAAAGGAAGGCGTGATAAAATACAAATACAGATTTAAAGCAGGTGAGAACAATACTTATTGGTCTTGATGTAGGCGGCACTTATACTGATGCCGTGTTAATGGATAACAGTAAAGTGGTAAAAAAGGCGAAAATACCTACAGATAATGAAAATTTATTGAATTCTCTCTTAACCGCCCTCGATCCCCTCTTGGAGGCAGGGAGGGGAGAAAATCTAGAACGGATTGTCCTCAGCACCACTTTAATCACCAATTTGATTGCCACAAAACGCATTGATCCTGTGGCCTTGGTGATTATACCTGGGCCTGGGCTGAATCCCAATACGTATGATTACAAGGTTCCCCATACCTTTCTGCTGTCGGGTGCTATTGACTACCGCGGCCGGGAGATTGATTCCCTTGATGAACAAGAGATCAAAAAATGCATGGAAAAGATTCGGGAATCAGGTATCAAACGGGCAGCAGTTGTAGGTAAGTTTTCCCAGCGCAATAACATTCACGAAGAAAAAGTAGCATCCTATTTACAGGAGGAAATTCCGGATTTGCAGGTGGTTATGGGACACCAGGTAACCGGACGCTTGAATTTTCCCCGGCGGGTGTATACATCACTGCTGACCCTGGCAACTCAAGATAGATTCCGAACATTTTATAGCGAGATCCTTAAACTCCTTGAGGAAAGAGGAATCTCTGCTCCTCTTTATATTCTGAAAGCAGATGGAGGGACACTCTCCTTTAAACTATCGTCAGAAAAACCGGTGGAAACCATTTTCTCTGGACCCGCAGCCAGCACTCTTGGTGTATTGGCCCTCATTCCCAAAGGGGAGACATCAGTTGTGGTCGATATCGGGGGAACGACCACCGACCTGTCTTTGATTCTTTCTGGTCGGCCGCTTCTTGCTTCCAAGGGAGCGCGAATTGGTGAACAACTCACCCATGTTCGCTCCTTTGCAACTAAGTCGGTTGCCATAGGTGGCGACAGCTGCCTGCAGATTAAAGATGGTGTTCTACAGATCATGCCCTATCGGGAGGGTCCTGCTTACTGTTTGGGTGGGCCGCAGCCAACACCGACCGATGCTATGCGGGTGGCGGGATTGACCAGTTTAGGTGACGAGATGAGAGCCTTAAAGGCGATGAAAATAGTGGGGAAAGAACTGGAGCTTGATCCTCGTCAGGCGGCAGATTATATTTTAGAAATGACAGTGAAACAGATCGCTCGTGAGATCGAGGAGATGTTTGTTGCCTGGGAGCAGGAACCGGCATACCGGATTTGGGAACTGCAGCAGAGAAAGAAGATCCGGCCCCAGAACTTGGTAGGAATCGGTGCAGCATCACCATCGCTGTTGCCCCTGCTGGGAAAGGAAATGGGTTGCCGCGCCCTGACACCACAGGATGCAGAAGTGGCCAATGCCATTGGTGCGGCCTTGGCCAAGGTAAACCTGCGCCTGACATTCCACTTTGATACAGAAAGGAAGTTCTATTGTATCGAAGAAAACGGTATACAAGAGAAACTGGCAGGTGTCGATTCCCTTGCTGATGTTGAAACCTTCGCTTTGAACAGGCTCAAAGAGGAAGGGGAAGAGATCGGAATTTCTACAGGGGAAGAACCTGAACTTGTCTACAGCGAACAGTTTAATATGGTGCGAGGGTGGAGGACCAGCGGGAAATTGATTGATGTATGTGTCCAGTTCCCCACTGGAATTCTTCAAATTTGGGAAGAAGGTGAGGTTTAATGACACGGAAAACAGGTTTGGTATTTTTCCCTGCTTTCGATTGGGCCATCTCACCTACCCATCCGGAGCGGGAGGAAAGACTGCTTTATACCAGAGACCAGCTTTTCGAGGAGGGGATTATGGACCTCCCTGAACTTGTGGAATACAAACCGGGGATGGCCACATACAAGGACATCGCCAGGGCGCACTTTTGTGTGCCTGATGTGGGAGCACAGGTGACCGAGGCGCACCTGATTGCAGTGGGGGGTGCCCTGGTCCTGGCAGATGCTTTGATGAACAAGGAAATCAACAATGGTTTTGCTCTAATAAGACCCCCAGGACACCATGCCATGCGGGTTTCCCATGGGAACCGGGGGTTCTGTAATATCAACAATGAAGCTATCATGATCGAATACCTGCGAACAAAATATGGTTTGCAGAAGATCGCTATTGTCGATACAGATGTCCATCACGGCGATGGAACACAGGATGTTTTCTATCATGACCCAGATGTGCTCTTTATCTCTTTTCACCAGGATGGACGCACCCTCTTCCCAGGGTCCGGTTTTTGTGATGAACTGGGTGGCCCTGCTGCCTATGGGATGAACATCAACATTCCTCTGCAGCCGTATACCACAGATGAGGGGATCCACTACATTTTGGACAACCTTGTTCTGCCTGTCCTAGATGATTTTCAGCCTGATTTGATCGTTAACTCTGCAGGTCAGGACAACCATTATACAGACCCACTGGCCAATATGAGTTTTAGTGCCCATGGCTATGCCAGTTTGAATGAAAAGCTGAACCCCGACCTGGCAGTCCTGGAGGGCGGCTATGCCATTGAGACTGCGCTGCCCTATGTTAATACCGGTATCATTTTAGCGATGGCAGGGCTAGATTATTCCTGGGTGAGGGAGCCTGACTACCGACCGGATAATTTCCAGGAAACACAGGAGCATATGGATTACATCAAAAACCTGGTCAGTTACCTATGGGAAGTCTGGAAGAACCGGGAACGCCTGAGAGCAGAAAGTTACCCCGAGGATGGTGATTTCCTGGAGACAAACAGGCATGTTTTCTATGATACAGACAATATCCGGGAGCAGCAGCAGGAAAGGATCAGGTTGTGTAATGACTGTCCAGGCTACCAGGTGATCAAATCCCGCGCTACGCATGGCATCGGGGGGTTAAGCAACATCAAGGCCATTGTTCTGCACAGGAGGGCTTGCCTATCC
>CALGIY010000193.1 GCA_937914965.1 uncultured Thermoanaerobacteraceae bacterium
AGGTCTCATCGGCAGTTATTAAGTTAAGGCCAAATGCTGCAAGTGTTGACCCCTTTTCCCATCTTTTGGCCGATCTTGATAAAGGTAGTACGTCAGTGATCAGGAAGCGGGTGAAAGAATGTATCTCATCACTCTTGGAATAAATCACCGCACTGCACCAGTAGAGGTTCGAGAAAGACTGGCTTTCAGCAGCAGTGAGATACAGTCTGTGATTGCGGATCTAAAGCAACTGCCTTCTTTAAACAGTTTTATTGTACTTTCTACCTGCAACCGTACAGAGATTTATGCCACTGTTCCTCAGGTTGATAAAGGTATTTGTGATATAAAAAAATATCTCTGCAAGAGGGCACAGTTATCTGGAGATGAAGCCAACTGCTATTTTCAGTTTTGGACTGGTGAAGAGGTGGTTGATCATCTCTTTCGGGTAACTGCTGGCCTGGATTCCATGATCTTGGGTGAAACGGAAATCCAGGGGCAGGTAAATGATGCTTATCAGTTTGCTTGTTCCATGAAAACCGGCGACCGGGTGCTCAATACCTTTTTTCAGGAGGCTATCAGATTAGGTAAGCGCATTCGTACGGAAACTGGCATCGACCAGCACCCAGTATCGGTAAGTTATGCTGCGGTAGAACTGGTGCGTTCTACATTTGGAAACTTGAGTGAGTGCTCTGTTTTGATTATTGGGGCAGGGGAAATGGGGGAACTGGCATTAAAACACCTGGTTGCTCGAGGAGTGAAAACGGTTCTGGTTTCCAACCGTTCTTTTTATCGTGCCTGTATTCTTGCTCAGGAGTATGGCGGTGAGTCCATTCGCTATGATCATTTTTTATCCAAGTTGGATCAAGCTGATATTGTTATTGGCTGTACTGCGGCAGCTCATTTTGTGATCCATGCCGAAAAGGTGCGCTCGGTTATGTCTGAGAGGAAGAGACCGTTGTTTTTTATTGATATTGCGGTTCCTAGAGATATTGATCCAGCGATCAAAGAGATTCCTGGTGCAGTTCTCTATGATATTGATGACCTGGAACAGGTAGTTCTTGAAGGGATGGATGATCGTAGAAAGGCCGCTCTAGCCGCAGAGGAGATGCTCCAGAACGCGGTTGATGAATTTCTTAACTGGGTCGGTACTCTTGCAGTAATTCCCACTATTAGAGCCCTCAAACAAAAAGGAAATGTGATTTTAGAGGAAGAACTAAGACATTGTTTCAACCGTTTAGGAGAGACCAATCCCCGGACGGAGAAGCTTATCAGGAGCATGGCACACTCCATTGTCAATAAACTGCTGCATACACCTACAGTCCGCTTGAAGGAATACGCTAGCAGCGATGATGGGGAGTTGTATGGTAAGGTGTTGGAAAAATTATTTGACCTGTCACACCAGTGTGAAAATCAGGAAATTGTGCTGGCAGGAACAGAAAGAAGTGATAGATAATATGAAGTTGAAACTGCGGGCCGGGACCCGGGGAAGCAAGTTAGCTCGCCGGCAAACTGCTCTGATTATAGAAAAGATTATTGCAAACAATCCGGATCTAGAGATCGATGAGGTGGTCATCTCCACTAAAGGCGACCAGGATAAGAGACCCTTTAAAAACCTGGTGACTGGAGGGGAAATGGGTCTATTTACCAAAGAGCTGGAGAAAGCCCTATTAAGTGGAGAGATCGACTTTGCTGTACACAGTTTAAAGGATCTCCCGGTGGAATTACCTCCGGGTCTTGTCCTGGGTGCAATTCCCAAGCGAGAACTGCCCTTTGATGCCTTAGTGACCAGGGATAGGAAAACTCTTTCTGATCTTCCCCCAGGTTCATTAATCGGAACCAGCAGTCAGCGCCGGGCTTATCAGATCAAGTATCATTATCCTGATCTCAAAGTTGTGGATATGCGGGGTAACCTCGACACCCGCTTAGGGAAACTAGCAAGAGGTGAGGTTGATGCAGTAATCTTGGCTGCTGCAGGCTTGGCACGCCTAGGTTACTGCATCAACCTC
>CALGIY010000194.1 GCA_937914965.1 uncultured Thermoanaerobacteraceae bacterium
TAGGTTCATTATAACACATCTCCTAATAAATTTAAGTGAACTTTTCTATTGGTATTTAATATATCCCTATACTCAGCAACCGTTATAGAATCATTTTTACCTATATATTCTTTAAGAATTTCTAATGCTTTCTCATAGTTTGTCTTATGCAAATAAACTTCTTCATTTATTTTTATTAATTCACCATTACTTATAAGAGAATTTAAAACTTGTTCTATTTCTTGTTTGTCATAATCCAATGATTTAAATATATCCTCATTTTTACCAAAGAGTCATATGGCAGGATCGATAGAGAAGGTAAGAAGGCTACTTTGAATAAGGATGAGTTCCTGGCTTATACCCAGAGTATCTGGAGATTATCTCCGGAGAAGGCTAAGCAGATAGGGCACCCAGCACCGTTTCCGGTTGAGCTTCCCTGGCGTTTGATTAGGCTCTATACCTATGAGGGGGATCTTGTTTTGGATCCATTTCTGGGGTCGGGGAGTACGGCTGTGGCAGCAAAAAAGAGCGGTAGGTTCTTTGTCGGGTATGAGATGGAGCCGCAGTATGTGGAACTAGCTGTGAGACGATTGGAGGAATATTCCTAAAAGAGAGGTGACTGCTTTTATGGCAGCGGCTATTTCTTACCTTGTAGGGGGTTCAGCTATCTTAGCTCTGGTGATTACGTTTCAAGTCAAGAATGTACCACCAGTAGTGGTTGAGGTGCTCAAATACTACCTTAAAGTACTGCCTGCACTCTTTCTGGCCAATTCCCTGCTGGGGATGGGTTTTCTGCTGGCGCATAAAATTCTCAAAAACCTTCCCTTAGTGGCGGCGATGCAGTCTGTTGCTTACTACCTTTTCCTGCTTGTCTTTGCCCTCTTGATCCTAGGAGACAAAATATCTATTCCTCGTACTCTGCTGGGATTTGCCCTGCTGGGTCTAGGGATCTTTATACTGAAGGGCTAATTAGTGTGCTGTGACGAATGTTTTCTCTACTTCAGCAATAAAAAGATCGACCAGCTGAGGGTCATAATAAGTGCCTGTTTTTTCCCTGAGTTCCTGGCAGGCCTCAGCATGATTCATTGCCTTGCGGTAAGCGCGGTCTGTGGTCATGGCATCAAAGCTGTCTGCAATACGCAGAATTCGGGACAGGATGGGTATTTCCTCCCCCATTAAGCCGTCAGGATACCCGGAGCCATCATAGTTTTCATGGTGGGATCTAATCAGGGGTATGATCTCCTCGAAGGCTGGCAGTGTTTCTACTAATTGTGCTCCCCAGATGGTGTGCTTCTGCATAATCTTCCATTCCTGTTTATTGAGAGCTGATGGTTTACTTAAGATGCTGGTTTCGATTTTGATCTTACCGATATCATGTAGTGCGGCTCCATAGCGGAGCAGGTTCAAATCCCTTTCTGGAAAGTTCATTTTTTCTGCCAGGGCCAGTGCATAGGTCATCACTCTTTCGGAGTGCCCGAAGGTGTACCGGTCCTTGGCATTGATCAGTGAGATGAAGGCCTGTAGAGCAGGGAAGGCCTCTGTTATCTTCAGGGCATTAATTTCCGAGAGCACTGATCGATAGAGGTAATTTGTACCCTTGCTGTACTTGGCACGGTAGATGTCATTCTCTGCTGATCTGATCAAGGGTAAAACCGCATCCCCATCATCAGGGAAGCTGGCAAACCCTAGGGAGATAGATAAGGGTTGGAGATCTTCTTGATCGCTGGGGATAATCGACTCAGCATCCTGGATGATCTGCCTTTTGATATTTTCTACTTCACAGCGCAGGGTGCTTTTGTTTTTTCCGGGGTAGACCAGCATGAACTCATCCCCACCGTAGCGTGCCGCATAAGACGGCTCCTGTACAAATCTTCTCAATACCTCTCCTGCTGCTGCCAGCAGTTGATCACCGATCTGGTACCCGTAGCGGGAATTGTAGTACTTAAACTGATCGATATCGAGCAGGGCAAGAGAAAGAGGTGTTTTCTTGATGACGGCATCTTGAATGGAGAGGGTCAGCTTTTCATGCAGGTACCTGTGATTATAGAGGCCGGTAAGCTGTTCATAGTCAGCCAGCTTAATCAGGTCTCGTTGGGTTTCCCTTTCCGCTTTCAGCAGCCCTCCCACCAGCCAGGCCAAAATTATAGCTATAGAAGATACGATCAGGCTGGACTGAAAGATATCTGGGGGACATGTAGGGAAGAGCTTGTAATCGATCAGGAAGAGAAGGGTACTGGACAGTGCCGCTGCACCCAATCCGGGTAATTTTCCAAAAGCGGTGGTTGTAATGATCACCGGCACGATGATTAACATCTTGGCCACCATAAAGTCTTTGCTGTACCAGACGAAAGCAAAGGTTAAGGGGAAAAGGATGACCAGAAGAAGTACTTCTTCAATTCTAGCCTGGGAGAGAATCGGGATTTTGGATAGAATATTGCGCGAAATATAGAGCACGGTGAACAGGCAGAAGGTAACCATGATAATAGATACACTTGGGCTATTAATAGGGATAGGTCCAAGGGGTAAATCAAAATAGATAAAGACGATCATTAAAAAAAGCAGGAGGCAGACAATATGGGTTACCAGGACATGCTCTGAGACCTCATCGTTTCTTTTCTTTTCCCAGTCACGCATTATTCTTTCTCCTGTTCATAGTAATAATAAATAAATGCAAACCCTTAGGCGGCACCTGGGAATCCCAGATGCCGGCAGGGTTCTTTAATAATCTCTTACTTCTTCAGTGCGGCAGGAACTTCAGGTTGATGCCAGAACCAAGCACAGGTTGGTTTTACACTTACAACTGCAGCGAGAGCGAGAACACTGTAGCATGCGGGTAAAATTTTAGAGAGAAGACGCTTCATTTTTTTACACCCCCTTTATAAAAAGATGATCCACGAAGGACGCAAACCTGTGGCCGGCCCCAGTTAAAGAGAAGGCCTGCCACCAGGTGCCCAGGCTCACTGCCAGAACCAGGGATGGAGAATGCCCCATCGCCAGGAAGGAAATCTGGCCCAAGATGATCACGGCTGTCAAGGTAATGGTTAATCTGTGAAACTTCCGGCGCTCCTCATCTGATGAGATCGGTTTGGCCGGGGAATCCACCGGGGCCAGTAAATAAAAAACCAATAATGACAGCACGGCGCCGCTGATTACTATAATAAACATCCAAACAGGGGGCAGCTGCAGCGCAGCAAACTCCGCAGTTTTCGCCAGTACAGGAGCTAAAAACATACCCAACAGGTTGCAGACTAGGGGTGAGCTGCTGTGGGCCCCTCCAGATACAAAGCGCAGGGAGCCAGCAGCCAAGGCCACGGCAAGGGTTGTCCAGAAGCACCCCAAGAGCCAGCCTACCAGGCAGATAGTCAGGATCCCCGCCAGGCTGTAGGTCAGCACCTGTAAACCGTAAAGTGCGATCTCAGTTTCATCCTGGCTCAACCCGAGCTGCTTTCTTAAATATTCTGCTGCTGGGCGGGTCAGGTTCAGCATGTAGCTCCCCTCTTTTTATTGTAGTGATTGACCCCTAAAGCTAAGGCGAGTAGAATCACCTCTCCCGGAAGTGCAAAAGCTGCCCTTAAAAAGGGGTTAGCAAAACATTTTTCATAGGTCAGACCGGTTAGGTTTAACAGTGGTTTTGAATAAGCTGATTCAATTGCTACTAGAGCGGCAAAACTCAAAAATACTGACAGGAAGATGCTGCTCAAGCGCGCCCTAGTCAGCAGCCTGGTATAAATGGCTAAAGTGAAAATTAATAACACAGAGTGTACCCCGAAAACAATGGGTATTTGCCGCATAGCAACACTGGTCAGCGCTTGCAGCAGCGCGATACAGAGGATCGGTTTGGTCTGGTGTTTGATTTTCGCCAAACTGAATATTAAAAGAACTAGGACCAGGCTCTCCGGGAAATCTTGCAGGAATAATGCATAAATAACACTGGGGAATGTCTCTTGTACCATTTGTTATCTCCTCGGTTGAATCAATTGTTAATTTCGCCAAGATTTTCTTTACTTCAACACGAGAAGTTTGTATTCCTGCTTAAAACAGTGTTTTTATGCAGAAATGTTGAATTTATTTGCAGTCTCAAGGGTAATAAAGGGTAATAATAGTACAATTAATATTTTTATGTAATAAATGAGAGTATAACCTCTGCTTTTTTGCCAGCTGTACGTTGAAATAGTCGAGTACCGGGCAAGGTTTGCTATCCGATACCCAGAAACCCAGCTGCGTTTTCACCCCAGATGCCCTTTTTCTCCTCTTCAGTGATTTCTGTGGCAGCCCATTCTTTGTAGTAGCGGGCTGGTGACAGGAGTGGGAAATCGCTGCCCAGCATCACTTTCGGCAGAACCCCCGCCAGGCGTGCGGTTTCGTAAACCTCGGGTCGGAAGAGGAATGGAGAGGCTGCATTATCATAGCAGACATGCTGCAGGGATCTATGTACCTCAGGCATTAACTCATAACAGAAAAGCCCGCCGCCCCAGTGGGCGAAAATGATTTTATTATCCGGGTTATTGATGGCAAAAAAGTAGGCCTGTTCAGGGCCCATCTTCCCTTTACCAGGGTAATAGTGTCCCACAAGTTCATTGGTGTGCATCAAGATGGGTAGGTTCAGTTCCCGGCAGACCGCTGTGAATGCTCCCACCTCTTCCTGATCGGAGATGTCGATGTGTACTGAAGATGGGATGATCTCCCCAACACCTTTAAGCCCTGCTTCACGGCAGCGGATCAGCTCTTTTTCCATACCCGCATCTTTTGGTGGAATGATGGCAAAGCCGATTAAACGATCTGGATAGCGCTTTACTGCGTCAATGATGTAGTCATTTGCCTCCCGGGCCATCCCTGGATCCAAGCAGGAAAAGCCGAAGACCACTGATTTATCGATCCCGGTTTTCTCCATGTTAGCCAGTACATCTTCTGCAGTGGCAAATTTTGCTTTCGGGTTGTCATGCAGCAGTTTGAAGTGGGTGTCCCGGTTCATATTTTTCTTGATATTTCTGATGAAATCGGGCGACAGGATGTGAACATGAGTATCAATTTTCACGGTTTCTCCCCCCAATTGAGAATTTAAATGTCTTTAACAAATATTCTCTTTCATGTTTAGGAAACCCTTTGTGACAAAAATGTGTATAATATAATAATAGTAGAATATTTTTACCTACAAAAATACCGGTATTTTTAGCAGATAGCGCCTTAAGCAGATAAGGTCGCTACATTTTTTTTGTTTCATGAATAAAAGTGTAACGGGATCGTATAAAACTTGAGGATGAAGGAGAAACCATGTTGAGGGGAAGATTACGCTTCCCCCGCAGTGAGCGGTGTCGTCTCTTGCTTACTACGACTGTAATAGTTCTGATCGGTTTAGCTGCAATTATGTTGACATTTGGTGCGAAAATGACCATGCTGTGGGGGCCATTGATGAAAACAAAAATAAATAAATGTTATTCTTGCAGTACGGATGCACCTATTTATTACCGCGACCAGGTGATCGTCTTGATGTACCACCATGTATCGCCGGAACCAAAAGGGGAAGGTTATATCACTCCGGGTCGTTTTGCAGCAGATTTGGAACAGTTGAAGAAGAATGGCTATAACATTATTCCAGTAGATTGTTTGGCGGCATTTACTGAGAGAAAAACTGTAGTTCCTCCTAATGCTGTTGTTGTAACCTTTGACGATGGTAATAAGGACTTTTATCTACATGTTTTTCCTATTCTAGAGAAGCTGCGTGTTCCTGCTGCGGTGTTTGTTATCGGTGGGAAGATGGGAAGTGAGGACTTCCTCACCTGGGACCAGGTGAGGAAGATGGAAAAAAGCGGGCTTGTTACAATCGGTGGCCATACTTTCAACCAGCATTACCGTGCACACATTGCTTCAGATCGAAAACAGCCGGCATCTGTTGCATGCATTTATGATCCTCAGAGTGGAACCAAGGAAACCCGGGGTCAGTACTTACAGAGGATGACCAGTGATAGCCGTCTCTTACAGGAGACTTTCCAGACAGAATTGGGGCATACTACACCCTATTTCGCTTATCCGTACGGTGGGTATTCACCTGATTTTACTCGGGTGCTGCAGAAGTCTGGTTTCAGGTACTTGTTTACCGTTACAAAAGGGTCGAACAGGTTAGACCAGGACCCCGCCCTGTATCACCGGGTCAATGCCGGAAAGCCTAAGCTTTCCCCCGAGAAGCTGCTGTGTACTGTCAAGACTACTGTTGTTTACGATGGTTTTTTTTCAAAACAGCCGGTGGCCTGGTCGCCGGTCTGGGATGACTAAGCTGCTTTCTGCTTGCATCTAAGTGGATCCCTTTGCTATGCTAATTATAGAGTTATTTGAGTAACATAATATAAACAATAGTTTGAAAGGATGGTGAGGAGGATGCTGAGGATTTATCATACTGAAGGTGACCGGCTTGTGGAGCTGGATCGTTTTTATGAAAAAGGGTCATGGCTGTGCCTGATTAATCCCACTGACGAAGAGATCCAGCATGTAAGTGAGAAGACAGGAATTACCCATGATTTCCTCAAGGATCCACTTGATGATGAGGAGAGGCCGCGCATTGAAATAGAGCCCGGGCAGATCTTGATTATTATTAAGGTGCCAGTTGCCAGGGGAAGTGCGGGGTCAGAATTCTAGATCGGAAGAGCGTCGTGTAGGG
>CALGIY010000195.1 GCA_937914965.1 uncultured Thermoanaerobacteraceae bacterium
GTTTATACTATTACAGATAAAACACTGGAGATTAAGAGCGGCCCATTCCATAAAAAAATACCGCTGAATGAAATCCGCAGGATCAAGCGCACCAGAGATCCCGTTGCCAGCGCCGCACTTTCCCTGGATAGACTGGACATTAAACATAGCCGCGACATGACACTGATCTCACCTCTTGATTCTTCTGCTTTTATCCTTGAATTGAAACAAAGATGTCCTGATGCAGAGTTTAAAGGATTATAGTGACAGCAACCTGGGATAACCTGATTGGACAGCAAAACCGTCCCGGTGTCCACCCCTGATATCCCGGCCTGATAGAATAAAGCAATAAAGCAAAACAGGTACCGTTATGGCACTACGCTCTATTCCTCTACGCTGTGGAAGAAGGCATCTACATTCTCGTGTTTGGCCAGCAGGGGGATGTGGCAGCCGGAGCCTAGGATGAAGCCGCCGTCTTGTCCGAGTTCGTGGATCAGTTTCTGGCAGTATTGCTGCACTCGCTCAGGGGTGCCGAGTGTGAATAGGGGGGCGCTTACATCTCCGATAATACAGGTATGGCCGCGGAGCACCCGGTGGGCCTGGAAGATGTCAGTAGTGCTGTCTAGTTCGATCACTACTTTTCCGGCCGGAAGCTCCAGAAAGTACTCCAGGTTCTTTGTCCAGTCGCTGTCTAAGTGGAGGACAGGGGTGATTCCCGCATCAAGGAGTCCAAAAACCGTTTTCTTCATATACGGCCATACAAAGCGCTCAAAAAAGGACACCGAGATAAGCTGGCAGGTGAGGCGAGCAATTCCTATGAACACCCTGGGGATTCCTGTTTCTCGGGCAGAGGCAATCCCCCATGCGATCAGCTCTGCTGTGACCTCTTCGAGCACTTGCTCCAGAAGGGTTGGCACCTGGTACATGTCCCGGATAAACTGTTCCAGAGAGCGCATCATGCAGATCAAAGGAGGTGCCAACACTGTAAAGCCGCCATATAAAAAAACTTGCCCCCGGCGCTTGGCATTCCTGATTTGGCTCTTCAGGACATCAAGCTGCAGGCGGCTTGCTTTTGCGATCTCTTCCTCACTAACCTGGTGCACCCGTTTCCAGTATTCATGCAAAAAGGTGCTGTATCCGGCATCGAGGATGAATTCATAGTCTTTCCGGGTAATAGCTTCGTATTCCACCATCTGGTACTCGCTTTCTGGGGAAAGGTCGACACCAGGCATCATCGGTTTCATAAACCCGATGGCTGTTTGGATTGGTCCATGGAATACAAAATAGACGGAGCGCATCACATTCCAGGATGGGTGCTCTTGGTGCAGTTGGTCGAAGGCTTGCTCCGCCTTATTATAATCATACATAAATTCATAATTGGACAGCCCAGCCCTTCGCCCTGCATAACTTTCAATCAGGGGTGCACAGAGAATCCGGTCCGGTTTGCCTAGAGATAGTACAGTTTGCAGGCGCTGCTCCGGGGTCAAATAGAGATCACATCCTGTATATCTGGATGGTGAACGTTATAGCCGCCAAAATGCTCAAACTTGACCTTCTCTCCCGGTTCTACAATCACAAAATTCTCATCCCACTGGCCGCGCAGAGCCTTGTAGAACACATCAAGTGTACCCTCCACCACCTTGTGTTCCAAATCAAGGCGGCCGGCAAACTCCTGCGCTGCCTCAATCAGATCAGGCAGTTGATCTACACCTGTGTCAATTACGTCAAGACTTTTGTATCCCTTTAACATGAGCTTGAATACCATGTTCGACTTGTCATGACCATACTTCATCACAGAGCGGTTGTATTCCGTGGTTATTCCGCTGTCGCTGTCCATCCAGCCTTTGGTGAGATAATAGGCACACCCATCTCTATTCAGCTTCTTCCTGCGCTCATTACCTCCCAGCAGCAGCGAAACGCAGTCATCCATCTTGGGGATGATCAAGCGGGCATGCTGGGAAGACAGCCCCAGCACAGCATTGCCGCAGTAACCGAATAAAAGCAGGATGTTTTCTGCATCTTCACAATTATCGATTTCCTCCTGGAGTTGGTGCTGCAGCTTTTCCGGAAACTTGTGCAGAGATGATGCCGTCCAGGAAAATGGATACGGGCACTTTACTTCACTGGCCACATACATTATTTCATCTTTTATGGTTTCGCAAGCAATAACTGTTGTCATACAGCTCCGACCACCGATTCGGAAAATGAATTTACATCAATATTAAGGATCCGCTGGCACAACTCCACACCCCGGGCGCAGTCTGCAACCCAGTAATCAGCACCCACATACTCCCGAACATCATCATTAACCAAGCCGCCGATTATCACCTGCACACTGCTGCGCAGACCAGTCTCTGTAAGGGCCTGCGTAGTCCTGCGCATAACTTCGTACGATGAAGTCAACAGCCCGGAAAGGCCGAGGATTTTGGCCCCGGTTTCCTGCAGAGCATTGACAAACGCCTCGGGTGGTACATCGACCCCCAGGTCGACAACCCCGATGCCTCTCGACCTCAGCAGTCCTGCAATAATGTTCTTACCGATATCATGGATGTCTTCTTGAACAGTTCCGATTACTACCTGGGGTTTCAGTCTGGGAGCGGTGTTTTGTGTAAGTGGGATCAGCGTAAGCACCCTCTGAAAGATGAGAGAGGCCATAATGAGGTCAGCTATGTAGTATTTCTCCTGCTCATAGAGAACCCCAACCCTTTCCATCCCCTGGTGCACATCCTCGATCAAATCCAGTGTGCTGACGCCTTTCTTCAGCCCCATTTTTATAAACCTAACTACCTTCTCTTCATCCAGTGTTTCCACAGC
>CALGIY010000196.1 GCA_937914965.1 uncultured Thermoanaerobacteraceae bacterium
TTCTCCTTTTTTACAGTCCAGGCATCTAACTTTTTGGTGTGGATAAAATGGGGGAAAATCTCTGGATAAGTCGTGAAAAAACTGTGGACAGCCTGTGCTTGAACAGGCCCTTTAGCCTCTCTACTCAGTGCTTTTGTAGTGGCTTCTTGTCCGAGGTTGGTTGCAGAACTTTTCTTTCAGTTGTTGGATGTTCTTGGGGTTTTTTCCCAGGCCGCCTTGCTTGTTCCTGTTTTGCTGCTGGCAGCTATAGTGTTCTTTTTTCTTGCTGCAGCTCTTTTCGAGCGGTACCCCTTGGAGCGCAGCGGACAGCTGCTGGTGTTTGGTGAAACCGGAAGGGTTACTCAGGTGGTAGTTCCTCTGTTACTTGCCACCCTGGTTACCATTGCTGCCGGAAACATTTCGCCATTTTTAAGCACATTTACTCTGGTTCTGTTGTTTTGCGGGGTCGGCCTCCTCTGTGCCGGGGTTGTTCTAACCCATCCCCCCTTTTCATAAATATGGAAATGGGGAATTTTTATCTCTATATGAATTGATGCTGATTGCTGATAATCTTTATTAGGTAAAGGGGGTGGAGTGATGCTGAAGAGGACAGGTTATCGCTGGTTGGGTTTTGTTGTGATTGCCATGGCCTTGGTGGTGATTGGGGTACCGGCTCTCCTGGTACGGGGGTGCACTTGGGAAAGCAGGGAGCCGGTTCAGAAAGGGGGGCTGCAGGTGAAGCTGCAAGTATCACCAGAGCAGGTTGTTTCTCTTCCACTAGAACAGTACCTGATCGGGGTTGTTGCTGCTGAAATGCCTGCTTCATTTGAGCAGGAGGCACTCAAGGCTCAGACAGTTGCAGCGCGCACCTATACTCTCATGCGGTTGGAACGGGAGTCCCCGGATGAAAAGCATCCCAATGCTCAACTCTGTGCCGATCCAGGCCACTGCCAGGCTTGGATCAACAATGCGGAAATGCGAAAAAGGTGGGGTGTATTGGGTTTTCGCTCCAATTATAAGAAGATCACTACTGCGGTGGAGGCAACTAAGTCCCAGGTGCTGACCTTTAATGGTGAACTGATCGACCCTGTATACCACTCCAGCTGTGGGGGGAGGGGGACCGAGGATGCACAGGATGTTTGGAGTCAAGAAGTGCCGTATTTGAAGGGTGTTCCTTGCACTTTTGACACCCCGCAGAAGCAGGAACCGGTCATCACTCGCTTTACCAATGAGGATCTCTTTGCACGGGTGGGGATTGCCGATACAGCTGTTCCTGCGGCTGCCGGTACTAGCGGAGTGGTGGAGATCCAAAAGCTGACTGAAAGTGGGCGGGTGAAGAGTGTCAAGGTGGGTTCTCGGGTTTACCGGGGTGTTGATTTGCGTAAAAGTTTGGGGCTGCGTTCTACCGATTTTAAGGTAACAGCTCAAGGGGAGGAAATTATTTTCTCTACCCGGGGTTATGGGCACGCAGTGGGTATGTGCCAATACGGGGCTGATGGACTGGCCAGCCGTGGAGCTCAATACAACCAGATCCTTGCTCACTACTACCGGGGAACCAAGCTGGAAAAAGTGCCCAGGTGACAGGCACCTGGGGAAAGATGGAAGTTTGAGTACAAATCGGGGTCAGGCTTGCTTTATTGCTTTAAGGTGTGTCCACCAGGAAACAAGGTGACAGTTACCTAGAAGAACATGAAGCGGGGGAACTGGTCCCCCGCTTTCGATAACTGTAACCTGGGCTTACCGCCCACCGCCGCCCATGCCACCCATGCTGCCACCCATTGGTCCACCTATCTGCTGTTGTGCTTTGGTCCGGGCATCATTGACCATTTTGGGATCCGCCGGGGAAACCTTGTACCAGCCTTTCTGACTCATATAGGAGAAGACCTGCTGTGCGGCATCCTGCTCCTGCCGCTGGATTTCCATGAGATCTTTCCTGAGCGAGGTGCTGGCCGCTTCCTGAACTGCGATGTTGTAGTTACCGCTCAAGAATTTCTGGCTTGTCAAGACATCTTCAACACACAACTGGTCATTGAATTGATTATGCGGCATCTGGGAAACCTCCCTTTCTGAATCTACTGCATCTGTGCTGCATCGTTCAGGTGTTTCATTAGGACATCAGTGTGCTGCTGGTGTAAATCCCGCAGCTTAGTACACATGTTTTTTACTTCGTGGTCACTGGCCTGATTGGCGTATATGCTATATTTCTGCACCATCAATTGCTCCTGGCGGAGATTATCCTCAATCAGGCCTAACTCTTTGCTTGTTAGGTTTGCCAAACTCTCTCACCTCCTCAGCTTTATAAAGTAGTATGTATCCTGGTATTGTTAATTATGCAAATTGATCCTCAAGTTACCGTGTCCTCTTGTTAGTCTTTTTCCCTTCCTTGGTGGATATAAATGTACTGAAACTCAAACACGGGGGGAGCAGAGTGCAGGAGTACATCCGCCGCCGAGTCTTGGAAGTAAGTGCATTTTTATTAAATACCTCGGCAACTGTCCGCCAGGCTGCCAGGGTTTTTGGTGTAAGTAAAAGCACCATTCATAAAGATATGACCGAGCGGTTGCCCAGGATTAATCAACAACTGGCCCGCAAAGTGCGTATTGTTTTAGACCACAACAAGGCGGAGCGCCACCTGCGTGGGGGAGAAGCCACCCGCAGGAAATACCGGGGAGAAAACTGAACTAGGCAAGGTAATAATTATTCACTTTGACAGGATTATCTAAGTAAATGTCGAACATCTTAGAAATATCTATTTTTCTGAATGATGGACAGGCATTATCAATATAGAAAGGAATGCGGTAAGCAATGTGCTGGATAGAAGATATCGGGGTTGACCTGGGAACGGCTACTGTGCTCGTGTACCTAAAGAGCAAGGGTATTGTCTTAAAGGAACCGACAGTTATTGCTATCGATACACAGAGGGGGCAATTAATCGCAGTGGGTGAGGAAGCACGGCAGATGCTGGGGCGTACACCTGGCAACATCGTAGCAGTGCGTCCTATGCGGAAAGGGGTGATCGCTGATTATAGCGTGACCGAGCGGATCCTGCGTTACTTTATACAAAAATCTGTGAAGAAGAACTTCTTGTTCCGGCCGCGGGTGAT
>CALGIY010000197.1 GCA_937914965.1 uncultured Thermoanaerobacteraceae bacterium
CTGTTCATTCAGGCTGATAACTTGTCCTCGTACCAGACGTGCCATACCCAGCTTGCGCGGGGCAGCTGGCAGGCTCGGGTCAAATATCCGCCCCGGGATGAGTTGGGTGAGATAGCGTCTTCCCTGAACAACCTTTCCCTAAAAATCAGGGAGACCGTCAATGAACTAGCGGAGAATAAGGGAAGCCTGGAAGCTGTGCTTAGAACGATGGAAAGTGGTGTTCTCCTGGTGGACTCAGATGGGCAGGTGGTTTTGGTGAATCGCGCTGCAGAGAAAATTTTAGGGATTCTGCAGCAGGATGTCCAGGGAAAGTCGCAGGTAGAGGCTCTGCAGAACTTTTCTTTAAGCACGTTGATATCTATAGTGCTCTCTGAGTGGCAGCCACAGCGTGAGGAAATTTCCCTTTTCTACCCTGAAGAACGCGTATTGGAAGTAACCGCTGCTCCTGTTTGGGGTGAGGATGGGAAAGAGTATGGTGTTGTGGTGGTGCTCTATGATCTTACAGAAATCAGACGCCTGGAAAGAGTACGGGCTGAATTTGTGGCCAATGTTTCCCATGAGTTGAAAACGCCTGTGACCTCCATCAAGGGTTTTGCGGAAACACTGCTGGACGGGGCCCTCTATAACCACCGCTCCGCTGAGGAGTTTGTGAACATCATCAATGAGGAGGCTGATCGCCTGAGCAGTTTGGTGGGTGATCTCCTAGATCTTTCCCGGATCGAGTCCCGGGAGGTAAAACCGCGGTTTGTCTCTCTGGAATTGACGACAGCGATGAAAGAGATTATCGACAAGCTCCGGCCGCAGTTCCGAAAAAAAGGCCTTAATATTGAGGCAGTACTACCAAAGGAAACCGTTATTGTGCAGGCAGACACTGAACTCATACAACAGGTTTTGGAAAATCTCCTGGACAACAGCCTGAAATACACACCTGAGGGTGGTAAAGTGACGGTCAGGCTGCTGCCGAGCCAGGATGAGGTTGTTGTTGTCATAGAAGATACAGGGATCGGCATTCCCGCCGAGGATCTACCTCGTCTTTTTGAGCGTTTTTACCGTGTGGATAAAGCCAGAAGCCGTAAACTGGGCGGGACCGGTTTGGGGTTGGCTATTGTGAAACACATAATTAATGCACACGGTGGCTGTGTTTGGGCTGAAAGTGAACCTGGCAGGGGTTCCAGTTTCTACTTTTCTTTACCTGTAGATAAAATAGGGGGTGCAGGAGAGTATGGAAGATAATAAGTTTGAGATACACGACTTGAATTTTTACTATGGTTCCAAACAGGTATTGAAAGATATTAATCTGAATATAATTTCTCATCAGGTGACCTCTTTGATCGGTCCTTCCGGGTGCGGCAAGTCCACTCTGCTGAGGACATTGAACAGGATGAACGATCTCATCCCTGAGGCAAAAATTGAAGGGCGGGTCCTGCTCGATGGAAAAGATCTTTATGACACTGACCTCGATGTAGTAGCTTTGCGCAAGAGGGTGGGGATGGTTTTTCAAAGGCCGAACCCTTTTCCCAAGTCCATTTTTGAAAATGTTGCCTATGGCCCGCGCCGCCACGGCATGCGGGATAAGGTGCTGATCAGTGAGATCGTAGAAAGGAGTTTGTTGGAGGCAGCTCTCTGGGATGAGGTTAAGGATGCCTTGCACAAATCGGCAATGCAGTTATCTGGAGGCCAGCAGCAGCGGCTTTGTATTGCCAGAGCACTGGCGGTGGAGCCCGATGTTTTGCTGATGGATGAGCCCTGCTCAGCCCTCGATCCCATTTCTACATCCAGGGTTGAGGACCTGATCGATGAACTTAAAAACGATTACACTATTGTCATTGTCACCCACAACATGCAGCAGGCAGCAAGGGTCTCTCAAAACACTGCATTTTTATTGAACGGGAGCCTCATTGAGTTCGGGGAGACAGGCAAACTCTTTACAAACCCATCCAAAAAGGAAACTGAGGACTACATCACTGGACGATTCGGATAAAAGAAAGGGGGAAAGGCCGGTGGCTAGAAAATCCTATAGTGAACAGCTTGCTGGGCTGAAAGAAGATGTTTTGAAAATGGGCACCATGGTTGAAGAGGCTATTTATAATTCTGTAAAGTCGCTCAAACAGCGGGATGATGAACTGGCCCAGAAGGTGATCGATGGAGATGATGCCATTGATGATTTTCTGGTGCAGATTGAGGACTGTTGTGTAATGCTCCTTGCATTGCAGCAGCCGATGGCCCGCGACCTCCGAGTGATCAGCACCGCCATCAAGATCATCACTGACCTGGAGCGGATGGGCGATCTGGCTGTTGATATCGCCCGGGTTACCCTGCGGCTTTCTGGCCAGCCGCTCATCAAGCCCTTGATCGATGTTCCCCGGATGATGGAGAGCACTCAAAAGATGACCAGGATCAGTTTGGATGCTTATGTGCAGGAAGATCCCGACCAGGTGCTCTGTCTGATTGACTATGACCATGAGGTGGATGACCTCTATAATCAGGTCTTTCGGGAACTCTTGGTCTTTATGATGGAGGATCCCCATACCATCAAGCAGGCTACGCAGCTGCTTTTTGTTGCCAGGTATCTAGAGCGGATCGCCGATCATGCTACCAATGTTGGGGAGTCGGTTTACTATATGGTCAAAGGTGAGCGCAAGGAACTGAATCTATAGAAGCCCCACATTTCCTCTGTCGTTGCAATGGACAGTCACTCCAAGAGTATCGAACACCTCTCCAAGACTACAGAAGAGTGTTTGCCAACCGACGGGTTCTCAATCAAACCTGCTATCGGGCTGGCACCTCTCTTTTCTTTCCGACAACTCTTTGTTATAATATAAGTTGTCAGTTATAAGAACCTAACTGGGCTGGGTATTGTAACCCTTCTAAGGCATTGCCGGTTTCGAATCCATCTCCTGGACGAGTGAACTGGTTACATGCTCTTTTTATTTACATCAGCTTTAAGTAAAACCAACCTGGTTGATGAGTTATTTCCTGGAGACCAGGTCAACGGTTCTTTGGAACCAGATGAAATTATCGATCGTGGGGCACAATGTCGTTTGTGCACAGGATCGATGATGAGATCTGCCTATTAGGTGTTATTAGATGTTACCAGTAATCCGAGATTGGTAAAACGACATATGCAAAGAGTTTGGGGACTAAACGCATGGCTAACCTGAAAAATTACCTGAGGGCTTCTACGGAAACTTCAGAAACTGTAATTTGGGAAGTCAAAGAAGGGGTTACGTGATCTTTAGTATGGAGGTGAGTAAGAGATATCTAATATGGAAAGGGGCTTAGCAAGAAAAAATGGAGGGTATAATACACTTTTTTCAGTATGTTTGTGAAACATGGGGTGAAATTGCCAGGTTAACCGGACAACACGCGTTTTTGGCTGTAATTGGCGCAGTGATTGGCATATTTACTGCCGTTCCTCTAGGAATCTTCATTTCGCGTCGCCCTAGGATTAGTGAGTATGTTATTGATATCGCAGGGGTGCTTTACACGATTCCTTCATTGGCAATGCTGGGATTTTTACTACCATTTATAGGATTGGGATGGATACCTGCTATTGTAGCGTTAGTAATATATTCCTGGCTTCCGGTATTGCGCAATACCTGTGCAGGTTTAGCAAGTGTTGATCCGGCAGTGAAAGAGGCAGCGATGGGCATGGGGGCAACGCAGTCTCAGTTACTATTCAAGGTTGAACTGCCTTTAGCGCTTCCTGTAATTATGGCGAGCGTCAGAACAGTTGCTGTATTGACTGTAGGAGTAGCAACTTTAGGAGCTCTTGTTGGTGCTGGAGGCCTGGGGGAGTTAATCTTCTCAGGAATGTCCATGATGGATAATAACATGCTTATCGCTGGAACGATTCCGGTGACAGTAATGGCTGTGCTCTTTGACCAAAGTTTAGGGTACATGGAACGTCGATTGCAGATAAAATTCGGTAGTTAAAAAAACAAGAATTACATCTAGGGGGTTAATAAATGTTAAAAAGCAGGAAAATAATTTATTTATTGCTTGCAGTTTTTGTCGGGAGTTTTGGTTTGCTTGGTGGTTGTGGTACTAAAGAAGAGCCCAAAGAGTCAAAAGCTAAAGGTAAAGTTGTTGTTGCAAGTAAACAGTATGCCGAGGGATACATTCTGGGACATATGGCTGCGATTCTAATTGAAGAAAAAACCGATTTAGAAGTAGATAAAAGCAAAATTGGTATGGGGGCAACGGAGATTCTTCATCCTGCAATGGTAGAAGGGCAGATTGACCTGTATCCCGAATACACTGGCACATCCTGGATGGTAGTGCTGAAGCAGCCGGTACTACACGACCGAGACGAAATTTATGAAAAAACAAAAGATTCGTACAAGGAAGAATTTAATATCGTTTGTTTGCCTCCACTGGGTTTTAACAATACCTTTGCTATAGCTATGCCCAAGGAAAAGGCTGAAAAACTAAATATTAAAACGATTTCGGACCTTGCTGACCACCCGGGATTAACACTGGTTGGAGACTCTACTACTTGGACAAGACCAGATGTGTATCCAGGAATGAAAAAAGCATATGGTTTAGACCTCAAGAAGAAAATGGTTGATACAAACTTCTTTTATGAAGCTCTGGCTCAAGGGCAGGGTGATGTGACCACTTGTTTCTCCACTGATGGACGCTTGAAGAAATATGGCTTCACTGTGCTTGAAGATGACAAGAGTTTCTACCCACATTATGACGGTATGTATGTTGTGCGTGCAGAGGTTCTCGAAAAATATCCCGAAATTAAAGAAGCCCTAAAGCCACTTTTCGGTAACATTGACGAAGAAACTATGATCGGGCTCAATTACCAGGTGGAAGTAGAGAAGAAAGACCCTGTTGAGGTGGCACGGGAATTTCTAAAGTCTCAGAAACTTATCTAGCTGTAAATTGGAGTGATTGAGTATGGGCAGCGAAAATGTTGTTGAACTTGAAAACTTCCCTCATTTACAACCTTTTCGGTTACATAAATCTTACTAACATTTTCAAGTTCGAGAGGGAGAAATTTTTATACTTATTGGCCCATCAGGCTGCGGCAAGACAACAACCTTGAAAATGATCAACCAACTGGTGCCTCATACGAGTGGCAGTATTTATGTGAGGGGAGAGGATGTGACGGAGCTTGATCCTGTAGAGCTTCGTCGCTCTATCGGCTATGTAATCCAGTATATCGGACTTCTACCGCACTTGACGATTCGGGAAAATATAACTTTTGTACTCCAGTTGATGAAGTATCGCAAAAAAGAACGATGGGAACGAGCAGAAGAATTAATCCAAACAGTTGGGCTTCCTTTGTCATATCTGGACAGGTATCCTCGTGAACTAAGTGGTGGTCAACAACAAAGAGTTGGTGTGGCCCGGGCATTAGCCGCAAACCCTGAAATACTGCTCATGGACGAACCGTTTGGGGCAGTTGATCCTATAACCAGAGAGCAGCTGCAGAACGAACTACTGCATTTACAAGAAACCATCAATAAAACCATCATTTTTGTTACACATGACATGCAGGAGGCCTTTAAGGTCGGAAATAAAATTGGAATCATGCGCAAAGGGAAGTTTGTTTCAATAGGAACAGCTCTGGAAACCATAAAAAATGAAGACGAGTTTGTGCGCGCTTTTATTGGTCAGGGAGCGATTCTTGATGCTCTTGACGCGGTGCCTGTATCTCAAGTAATTACCCGGAGTGTCCCTAAATGCTGTTCCGGTGATCATGTATCTTTAGAAAATACTAATGCTTTTGACGGGTGGGACAATGTATTTGTTCTAGATGAGCGTGGTATTTGTAAGGGTTATCTTAACCTTAAAGATTTAGCTCCTCAGGGGCGAATAACTGAAGAAAAAGCTTCACCTTTGCCATCACCTTGCCTTCCCAGATCTTCGGTCAAAAGTGCGATTCAAAACATGCTTTGGAGCGGCCGTACCTGGCTGCCAGTAGTAACCGAAGACGAGATCTTTCTAGGTATTGTTACTTTCGAATCTTGTGCTGCGCTAATGAGGCTGTAAAGTAAGGGGAGGAGGTGGGGTAGTCTTGGTGTTTATTGAAGCATGGAACATTTTTATTCTCAAAAAAGAGGTTATCTTGTCAGCACTTGGTATCCATATTCTACTTGTAGTTTGGTCAAGCCTCATAGCTATTACTCTGGGGGTAACCATCGGGATATTAATCTCGCGTTCACAGAAGCTAGGGGAAGTTGTTATTGGTTTTGCAGGTGTTCTATATACAATTCCAATCCTAGCGTTTCTTGGTTTCCTAATACCTATTATGGGCATTGGAACTAAACCGGCAGTTATTGCTTTGACCATTTACGGTATACTGCCTATTTTACGTAACACCTGTGTAGGTATCAATCAAGTTTCTTCTGCTGCCAAGGAAGCGGCTGTTGGGGTGGGGGCAAGTAAATGGCAGGTGTTGACGCGAGTAGAGCTTCCATTGGCTTTCCCTGTTATTATTGCTGGAATTCGCACTTCAGTTGTAATGAATTTCTCATTGGCTACCTACGCAACTTTTATAGGAGGTGGCGGTATGGGAAATGTAATTATGCAGGGCATGCGCACTTACAATAATGGTTTGCTGATTGCGGGGACTCTTGTTGTTGCTTTTGCGACTGTCTTCCTTGACAGGATTATTGGTTGGTTGGAGCATGGGGTTCAAAAAAAGTATGGGCTATTGGGAGCGTAAGCCTAAAATAGAAAATACAGAGCATGTTTGTTTACGGTGATCATCCGGGCCTGAGGGTTTCCTCTAGCCCGGATTTTTTATGTAAATAAAATATTACATTAATAATTCCTTAAACTTTGACAAATACAATAAGAGACAACACCTATGGGGAAATGCCGGACCCTCATTATGACTGATTTATTAAGGGGGCAAGTAAGTGTTTTCTACAGCTAAGTTTCATCTAAGAAACCTTTTTATCTTTTTGATTATTTCAGCGCTTCTGGCAGGTTGTGCCCGCCCTAATCCTGCAAACACCATCAATATAGCGGGCTCTACTTCGGTTCAACCCCTTTCAGAAGAGCTGGCCAATGCCTTTATGAAAGAGAATCCGAAGCTCTCCGTCAATGTGGCAGGAGGTGGTTCCAGTGCCGGGATTAAGGCAGCGGTGGAGGGGACTGCAGATATCGGGGCATCCTCTCGGAGATTGAAAGCTGAAGAAAAGGACGGGCTCAAGGAGATCTCCATCGCTCTTGATGGGATCGCTCTGGTGGTCAATCCAGACAACCCGGT
>CALGIY010000198.1 GCA_937914965.1 uncultured Thermoanaerobacteraceae bacterium
CCGTCCCTGATCTCGGGCGACATGCTGCCAAATGGCGCACAATACACGCAGTGCCCGCACCTGGGTTATACCGACTGGAACATTCGATATGTCCCGATAGGCCCGCTGGCCGGAATGGATGGTAGGCGGCCATAACATTGCCCGATTGCTCTTGCCCCCCTACCCTAGGAAAACCCATATATCCACGCATTTAATTTTAGAGTGGGCCATGGGGGTCCATGACCAATCACCGCCCGGTCCAACGGCACCTGCACATTGTGACCTAATTTATGGCCCATCGACGGATCCTGGGGCTATCCAATTCACGTAACTGCGGGATAATACGGTCCCTGTAGGAGTCTGGCTACAGATTATTTTTATCCCTCCTCCCAATCAGGTACAGTACCTGCCAATCACTAACTTTGCCCAGCAAAATCACAAATGACCTCCAAGTCACTTGGAAGATCAGGTCCTTAATTAAAAATTCAGAGAAATGGAAAAAACAGGTGGGAGATCAAGGGCATACCTCAGTCCCGAGATATCCGTTACGTTCATAGAGCTAGAGGAAGGCATCGCAAGTGGATCTGCATCGATCAGGCCAGTGGGCCAGGATGGGGACTTTCGGCCAAGTGAGAAATGGACGGAGGAAAAATTCACAGATGACGTTAGTTGGTAACCAATAATTGATTGAACATGAAACTCAACAATAAGATCGCATTCTTCTTCCCTATCCTATTGATCGCGCTACAAACGCTGTCCTCCTGCAAAAAGGACGGCCAGGACGGGCAGGGCCCGGAAGGCACGAGCATATCGGTCAGGCTCTTGGGACAGTCAACCATGGAGGCACGGGCAAAGGGTCCCTCCCTGTCCACCGGAACCACCCTGGCCTCATCGTCCACGATGGAAAGGACGTTGCACCGGGGATATACGGGCACGGCAATCATGCTCGACGGCAGGCATTACCTGGACGTAAGGGTCGTCCCTGTAACACCGGAAGGCAGTGCCGCCATGCCCGCTTCCAGCGGTAATCCGGTAACCGGTCCCGGTTCCAGGGCATCAGCGGTATCCAAGACCTCCACACTGGCCCCGAACACAGCATACCAGGTAGTCATATACAGGAACAATAGATTCGTCCAGCAGCGCACATTTTCGGCCAACGGCAACAACAAGCCGTTCTCGGGCCTGGAGCCGGGTGGGGGTTACAGGGTCATTTCCTATTCGTTCGGCAACCAGACGGTAAGTCCGGTGGGAACGAGCGAAGAACTGGCAGCGACAGGTCCATCGGTACCCGTGGGGGATGACGACCGTTTCATGTACTTTTCGACCGGCACCTTCTCCCTTGCAGCAGGGAGCGACAATCCGATCGATATCCTCCTGGACAACAAGATCGCGGAGATCTCGGCGGTACAGCTGAACGTTGCCTCGGAATCCGTACCGGGCAACATAGTTTCCATCCGCGAGGTAAAGATAGAATCCAACATCTCGGGTTCGGCAAACCTGCACAGCGGAACCCTTTCATATCCCCAGGATAAGGAGCTCAAGGGCATACCTTTTCCCGCCAACAGTAACGGCAGGACCGTAACCTCGTCCAATACGGGGCCCATCAAGATAGGCCTGCAGGCTGCCCAGGCAGCAGCGAACCTGTTGATCGGGTCCATCACGATCGGCTCGGTGACCAAGAACGACCTCAAGGTGCCTCTCCCTCTCACACAAGGGACCCGGTACAGGATCGAGCTGAACATCAGGGAATTCACTTCGGATGGCATCCAGATCGGCGATCTGATCTGGGCACCGGGCAACCTGAAGGCCGAAAGGACCAATGGATCCTGGAGCTATGGCTTTCATTCCAGCCAAGAGAACTATTCCGCCAATGAGAGCGGGGGCGACTATTGGATGGCCGGCAAGGAAATACCAGGCAGGTCACATACGGACATGAACTATCCATTTTCAAGATATGGGGACTACCCTTCGGGAGATCCCTGCAGGCTGGTATCCCCCGAATGGAGAACCCCAGGTGACAGCGACTTCAGAAAGCTCATGGCTGGGGCCAGCTACATGGGGAACCCGGGGATACCCGGAAAGTACGGCAAGAACAACGTCTCCGGGAGATACTTTGGAACTGTGGAGCTCAAGGAGGCCCCAACCGATCCCGCCCAGCAGTCAAGGTACCTGTTCCTTCCGTTCACTGGAAATTTCGTAAACTACAATACCGGCAGGCAGACCGTTGAGGGAGCAAACTACTGGTCAACGAACGTACAGGGCGCCGAGAACTATTCGACCCTTCACGTGAGGCCATCGTACTCGAGCCTAGGAGGCTGGTGGAAGGTGGAGCTGAACCCTATCCGCTGCGTCAGGGACGCAAAATAGGTCACCATCGGCAGGACGATCCCCGAAACCGGCCCTAAACAAAGGCATCCTGTTCCGAACCGGTTCATCTATAAGGCATGTAATGGCCCATACCCGAAGGACGGCCGTCCTTCGGGTATGGGTACAGCTCTGGGATAGAGGGAATGCAGTTGCAGTCCCGCAGATGGGAACGGTGAATTTTGCAGGCGGATCGGCTTTCACTCCCGGACCATCGCCCCGGCTGCTCCCCCAGGGCAGGTGTGTGCCGTGTTTCGGTTACGGGTCACTTGCCAGGAGCGGTGCCGCCCGTCCCTGAATGTCCGTAACAACGGAACTTCCCTGCCCCCCGTCCGGCATCGCCCTGTACCCCCCCAGGATCGGAAGCAAGGTGCTGGTCGCATGTAACCCAACGCACAATCTCGGAACCTTCTTTCAGTATCTGCCGGCCCTTTCCAGGAGCCCCTGGAGCGTCCCGATGACCTTTGAGAGGTCCCTCTCCTCTGGATGGTAGGACTTTGACCGCAGGGAGCCCGGTGAGAGGGAAGGCCTGTCAGGTGTGCTGAGAAAGGGCACGATCGTGGAGTACACCTGGCTCAGCGAGCGTGCATCGACCACCCTCTCCTCGTCCAGCAGGCGCAGGATGATCGCTATCTGGTCAGCTGAGAGGTTACAGGTCAGCTTGTTGACATTCCTCTTCCTGAACCCATTGGGGAGCCCGTCCTCTCCACGTGTCCGGATCGCCCCGCTGCAGAAGTTTATCTCGCTCTCCAGGAAAGATTCCACGAAACTGCCGACGGAAAGGTAACCGGGATTCAGCCACAGGTCTTCCTTCCTGTGCAGCTGTGCAAAATCCCTCTGGATATCGAGCAGGGCCAGCAGCGTCTCCTTCGCCCCCCGGCACTCCTCCCCTAACCTGGACCTTATCCTCGAGAGGATGATGTCCATGCACCGTTTGCTGTTGAAGTTCACGTACACCAGGAAACTTTCCATGGCGGTGAAGTGGCCACTTTGGTGGAGCGGGTCCCAGTCGCCCAGCCTCCGCAGGAGTTCCTCCATGTAGGTCACGGACCGGCGGGTCAGCGGGAAGCTCGGTTTGCGGTCCACCTGGGTAAAGTCCATGACCTTTTGTGCGAACGCCTCGCCGATCTCCCCTTCTGGAATGTCTTCCCTCAGCTGCAGGAACCTTTCCCTCAGCTCGGGCAACTTCCTGAGCCTGGAACCCTTCCCAAGCGCGAGCTCTGGTCCCAGGATTCCGGGATAGGCCGATTCCAGGTTTTCAAGGATGGATCCCATGCTTCCCAGGACCTCTGCGGCTATATCCCCGGTACCTGCCCGGCCAGTAGAGCGCTCGCTGGCCGCCCTGTCCATCAGTGCGCTCGCCCGGGCATAGAGGGCATTGATATTGCGGGAGAAGCCTTCGTCCAACGGTCTGTCCAGGGCACACCGCCTGATCTTTGCCAGGAACCGGTCCGTTCTAGCGGCTATCTCCGCCACTAGGTCCCCCTGTGCCCCGCTGGCCTCCGAAGGGACGTGTTCCCCGCTGCTGGTCCTGTCCAGTAGTCCATCAAAATAGTTCATTACCTTTAGGTTTAATTTTTTCATCTTTCGTTTTTCCAAGGGAGGACCCCATGGTATCGGAACGGCACCTCAGGGCCGTGCTTACCCTCGATGAAGCGTCACACCTGGTTGAACTCCAGGAAGGCCCTGAATTCAGCGTACTTGGCAAGGTTACCTACCGGAAGCAGTTTCCCATGGTTGACCATCCTTACCTTCCTTCCGGTGTATGAATGGAAGAACTTGGTGTTGATGACCACGCCCCTGGCACATTGCTTGAACCATTTCCTGGGGAGCCTGGAATAGACATGGGCAAGGGTCGAATTGCAGATCAGCACCTCCTTATCGGTGGCCTGGTGTATCAGGACCAGCTTCCCGCTGGCCTGCAGGTACAGGATGTCCTTGAACCACACAATCCGGCCGATGTACTTCCCGTCCTTCTTGATCTGGAGGAAATCGTACCAGTGCTCGAGTGAGTCCAGGTCCCTGCCCGTACCTTCATCCAGTCGGATGCGGGAGTCCAGGCGGTCAAGCGCAATGGCGAACCTGGGGTAGCTGACCGGCTTGAGCAGCACGTCAACGGCGTTCATCAGGTAACCCTGGTCCTCGAAGTGCCGGAACCCTGTGTACACGATGAACCGGATCCCGCGCTTTGGCGCGGCGGAAATCCAGTCGAACCCGTCCATCCTGGACCCCAGGTCGATATCTATTATGGCCAGGTCCACCACATTTTCCCTCACGTGGGCAAGGGCCCTGATCGGATCGGTGAAGTGTGCGTCTACCTGGACCAGCTCGGTCCGGTCAAAATATTCCAGCAGCAGGTCGATGCTGGACTGCTGGTCATCAATGATGATGGCGTGGTATTTCCTCATTTCATTCTATGTTTTGTGTCATAATATACTTCCAGCTCTACGATGTACGTCCCCCCGTGCGGGCGGTGCCTTAGCTCAAAGCCGTCCCCGAAAACGAATTCAAGCCTTCCCCTGAGGTTGGCAAGGCCCGTTCCGTGGCCCTGCTGCCTGCCTTCCGCCGGACCTCCTATGGGGTTCTCCACGCGGATCCCGAACCCGTCCCTGCCGGCACGGATGGAGATGCTGCCCCTGGGTCCTTCCCCAGAGATCCCCCCGTGCTTGAATACGTTGCCCACCAGCGTGATCAGCGTGGTCGCGGGGACCGAAGCGGACCCCATGTCCCCTGAGAGCTCCCAGAGGAAGCCATCGGAGCGCCCCGATATCCCCTGCTCGACGGCAATAAACTGCCTGGCCGCCCCGATCTCGTCGGACAGGAGAACGGTCCTGGGGGCATTAGGATCACACGAGGCCATGAAATGGTTCATCAGCGAATACAGCTCGAGCACCCCCTGGCGCATCTGCGGGAGGGCCCGTGCCAGCTGGCCGTCCAGGGACTGGAAGGCATTGGCGAGCATGTGCGGGGAGACCTGGTGGGCAAGGACGGTGTATTCGTAACGGCGCCTCTTTGACCTTTCCCGGCTCTCGCGCCCCTTCCATATATCCCGGAGCCTGAACTGGTACCCCAGGAGCGCAAAAATCGTAAAATTGCCCACCAGCCTGAGGTAGGTCTGGGCGAACATCCTCAACTTGAAGTCCCCGCCGGTCATGTACTCGTCAAAGGCCGATCCCCAGTGCGAGGAGGGGTGGGAAAGGAGATAGAGCACTGCAAATGCCAGTGCATACACTGCCGAGGCCGTCAGTGCGGCCGCCAGGTACCTCCTGTTGAAAAGGAGCACGTTCAGCGCATGGGATATCCCGTAATAGACGAACATGAACAGGGGCATGGAACACAGTGCGGTCACTATGCCCAGGTCCCGGTTCCCCAGGGCGTTGACGGTGTAGAAATAGAATCCGTAAAGGGTCCAGGCAGCGGTGTGCCTGAAGAGCGTTTTCCTTGTTGCGATCATAGGCCGAATTGGTCTGGCAGGGCCCAAGCGGGCCCGCGGTGATCCCCAATTTATGAAATATTTTTCAGAACCAGCCCGCTCCACCTGGGGCCTCCGGACACCCGGGGGGCACCAGGGGGTACTTCCTGTAGGTATACCTATCCAGGGCATATGGCCTTTTCCCGTCGGTGAATCCCAAAAGCCTCCCTTGCGGTCCCCACCCACCAATGTGGGATCTGGGCATGCAATGGCGGTGAAGGTACAGAAGGGCCTCCCACCGCTCGGGGCACTCCAGGAGCGCCTGCTGGAACTTTGCATACAGCAGCCCGAGGCCGTCCCGGACAGAATCTCCCCTTGACCCTCTCTGGGGGAGTTTGTAACAGGATATGCTCCTGCCTTCCCCCATGGGCTGGAACGGTCCGGGGGAATGGTCCAGCAGTAGATGGACCTCAAGGTCCAGCAGGTGGGCGATTTCCAGGTACCCCGAGCGCACCATCATTGCAGCGCTGCCGAGCTGGACCCTTGCGAGCCCTTTTCCAGCTGGATCCCGCCGGGCGCCGTGCCCTCCATCGGCATATACGAAGATGTGCGCTCCGGCCTTCACCATCCCGCGCAGCCTGAAGAACAGCGAGGGGTCGTCTGCGCTTGCCAGGTAAAGCCTCCCCTGGCCCGCACCGGGCATGCCGGTCCCCATTAGCCCGGAATGGTATTCCCCATAGGCAGCCAGCAGGTCACCCGAGAGCACGACGCACACGGACCTCCCGCCGGCAAGCAGCTCCAGGGGGAGGGTACGGTAGGAACCGAAATGGAAGCTGACGTACATGGCGGGGCCGGCGCAGGAGAGTTCTCTCAGGTTGGCCTGGGGGGATATCTTTCCCAGTCCATCCCGGAGGTCCAGCCTGGCCTGCCATGATGCGTAGTCCTTGAGCCTGCGGTAAACGGCGGTCTGGCCCCGCAGGCCGTATCCGGGAAAAATGTGGCCCATGTTGGCAGAAAAATAGGCGAATTCAGTTGATATAGGTAGAAATGACACCCTGTCGGTGTCACCTGGGACTGGTTGTGGTTCTCTGTTGTGCATATTGAACGGTCCATCGGTCGGCCACATGGATGTCGCAGAGGGGCCTAAGGGGGAATGCGCACGGTTCTTACCGTGCGCAGCTCCTCGGGCGGTCAGGGAAATACGATGTTGCATTTCGGGTCTTCCCCGGTTACCTCGCTCAGCTCCCTTGCCTCCGCCCCGGAAAGGGGCAGGTCAGAGAGCATGCCATAGCGAAACTCTCGCAGTTGACATTCCATTGTTGGGTCCTCCAAATTAATTGTGACAATTTCCTGGTCTCGCACCAGGTCTGCGGCTTCAGGCCTCGAAGACTTCTGTGGATCCTATGCTAAAGATGGTAGAACTTATGGATACCTGCAAACCAAAAGGAGCCAAAAAGGGATTGCGCGGGACGGATCCCGGCAAACCTCCAAAAAATGGAAAAAACAGCATCCTGTACGTTAAAAACAGCATCCTGCGTAGCAGAAAAGAGTATAAATCACTGATTACCAACATGATATAAAAAGACTCAGGATACCTCC
>CALGIY010000199.1 GCA_937914965.1 uncultured Thermoanaerobacteraceae bacterium
CCGCCGTTGTGCACCTGAATGCGCCACTGCTGTGCTGTTTTATGCAGGGTCCATTGCAGTTGCCGCGCAATGGCCTGCGCAGTACGGCGGTTATCGCCACTGACCATCACGACTTTAAGTCCCTGTTGATGCAAGGCTGCAATCGCGTCAGGCGTCGTATCACGAATGCGATCAGCCACCGTGATAATGGCGGCAAGCTGTCCATCGATAGCCGCATACAACGGCGTCTGGCCGGCATCTGCCAGTTTTTCAGCAATGGCAGCAAAGACGGCAGGTTCCAGCTTATGCTGTGTCATCAGACGATCCGAACCAATCAGGATTTGCTGATCGTTCACTTGAGCACGCAGGCCAAGCCCCGTCAACGATTCAAACGCCTGCACTGGCGCAAGCGCCAGATTCTGCTGCGTTGCGGCAGTCACAATGGCGCGCGCGATCGGATGCTCGGAACGGCTTTCGGCGGCCGCCACCAGCGCCAGCACCTGGTCTTTATCAAACCCATCAGCAACGGTCAGATCGGAGAGCTCCGGATAACCACGGGTCAGCGTACCGGTTTTATCAACCGCCACGACACGCACATCCATCAACGTCTGCAATGCTTCACCCTGCCGGAACAAAATACCCAGTTGTGCCGCACGCCCCGTACCCACCATAATCGACGTGGGGGTTGCCAGACCCATCGCACAAGGACAGGCAATGATCAGCACAGCCACCGCGTTAACCAAGGCGAAACCCAGCGCAGGTTGCGGTCCGAATATCAGCCATATCACAAATGTAATTACCGCAATGAGCATGACTGCCGGCACAAACCACATCGTGATACGATCCACCAGGGTCTGAATCGGCAGTTTAGCGCCTTGGGCCTGCTCCACCATGCGGATGATCTGTGCCAGAACGGTGTCTTGACCAACCTTTGTTGCCCGGAAAGCAAAGCTTCCATATTTATTGATAGAGGCTCCGACCACACTATCTCCAGGCTTCTTTTCCACCGGGAGGCTTTCCCCGGTGAGGAGTGATTCATCGATACTGGTGTTCCCTTCCTGAATAATACCATCAACTGGAACCCTCTCTCCTGGACGCACTAAGACAAAATCACCAACTACTACTTCATCCACAGGGATATCCATTTCCACTTTATCACGGAGGACCCGGGCGGTTTTTGCCTGCAGTCCCATCAACTTCTCTATTGCCTCAGAGGTTTTTCCCTTAGCAGCAGTCTCCAGCAGCTTGCCTAGTAAAATAATCGTCATCAGCATGGCAGCCGACTCAAAGTAAAAGACATTCCAACCAGCAAAAAGGGAGATAAGGCTGTAAAAGTAAGCAACCGATGTACCCAATGCCACCAAGACATCCATGTTTGCGCTGCCTGTTTTCAATGAGTGGTAGGCTCCACGGTAAAAGGGCCAACCGGCAAAAAACTGAACAGGTGTGGCTAACCCCAGCTGTACCCAGGGGTTGATCATCAAGTGACGCCCTACATATGGGGATATCATCATCACAGCTAGGGGAAGAGTGAAGAGAACGGCAGTAAGGAACCTGGTAAGCTGCCAGTTTTTTTCTTTTTGTCTGGCCTGGGCTGCTTCACTGAGAGCAAGATCACGGGCCTGCTGCACATCATAGCCAAGATCTTTCACTGCCTTTTCTATCTCTGAAACTGTTATGATCCCAGGAATAAATCTGATACTGGCCTTATTGGTGGTCAGATTGACCGCTGCATCCTGCACTCCCGGCAGCGAATTCAATCTTTTCTCAACCCGTGCAGAGCACGCGGCACAGGACATTCCGGAGATCAGAAGTTCTTGTTGATCTTCTGAAACTTTATATCCCAATTCCTCGACCCGCTCAATCATTTGTTGAGGTTTTATTTGCTCGGGGTCATAGTTGATAGTTCCCTTGCCCATGACCAGGTTAACATTTACAGAAATAACACCTGGAAGAGAATTCAAACCCTTTTCTACCCTGGCGGAACAGGCCGCACAGCTCATGCCGGTAACCGACAGGTCCACGCTGTCCTGATCTACCGTAAAACCTGCCTTGCCAATGGCGGTGGCCATGGCAGGCAGCGCGGTTGCGGGGTCATCGACCTCGGCCTGAACCTGGTTGGTGGCAAAGTTGACCGTGGCCTGCACGCCCGCCTGCCGGTTGAGCACCTTTTCCAGCCGCGTGGCGCAGGCCGCGCAGCTCATGCCGCCTACGGAAAAACTGACAGTCTGGGCCACGGCGGCGCTCCTCATGCTCACCGACCTGACTTTATACCCCCCAATGGTATTTTCAAGGGCAGGCCTGCCGGTTCAGGCGTGCAGGCCGGGGGCTTCCTGCCCGGTGCGGGCGACATATTCCGTGTAGCCGCCATCATACTGGTGGATGCCACCGGGGGTTACTTCAAGCACCCGGTTGGACAGGGCGGCAAGAAAGTGCCGGTCATGCGATACGAACAGCATCGTGCCTTCGTACTGCGCGAGTGACGCGATCAGCATTTCCTTGGTGGCGATGTCGAGGTGGTTGGTTGGCTCATCAAGCACCAGGAAGTTGGGCGGGTCATACAGCATTAGCGCCATGACCAGCCGCGCCTTCTCGCCGCCTGACAGCACGCGGCAGCTTTTCTCCACCTCATCGCCCGAAAAGCCG
>CALGIY010000200.1 GCA_937914965.1 uncultured Thermoanaerobacteraceae bacterium
CCTGCACCAACTTCTGGAGGGCAAGCACCTGCTCTCCAAGCCGGTTAGACCGGATTTGCTTCAGCACCCCTAGCTTACTCGCCCGCAGGACCAGCCTTTCGGAACCGTATATCTCTCCAAGCACCTGGTACAGTGCAACAATCCTACTCTTGATCTCGTTCCTGGTAACCCGCTTGCTGGTAATATCCTGTGTCTCTTGATCTTTCTCGCATCTCCCGGTCATTTCGGCATCTCCTCTCCTGAAATCGAATGAGTCTAATCTTCAGCAGTTACGATTAATGTGACCTCCGCCTGAACACCGGGGTACAGACGAACCTGGACCGGGTAACGGCCCAGTGTTTTTACTGGTTCCGGGAGTTCAACCTTGCGCCGGTCGATCTTTTGTGACAGGAGGCGCTCTATTTCTGCAGCGACATCACGGCTCGTCACTGCACCGTAGAGCTTGCCTCCCTCCCCAGACCGCGTCTTGACAGTCACTTCCAGACCCTGAAGTCGGCCTGCCAGATCACGTGCCTTCTGTTCCTGACGGGCATCCTTTTTAGCGCGGCTGTTCCGGACAAGGGAAACCTCTTTTAATACTCCACTAGAAGCGGGTACAGCCAGGCCGCGGGGAACCAGGAAATTGCGGCCATGACCCTCTGCAACATCAACAATATCGCCTTTTTTACCTAGATTTTTTACATCTTCTCGTAATACGACTTTCATAGTTTTCACTAATCTTCCTCCTGCTCCACTGTTAAGATCTCCAGCAGCCGAGAGCGTGCCTCTTGCTGGGTAACCCCTTTTAACTGGGCTGCAGCAACTGAAAAGTGCCCGCCTCCCCCTATTTTTTCCATGATGCGGTGGACATTGACACTCCCGGCAGAACGGGCGCTGATTCCAACCCCGCCGTCTAATGGGTAGAAAGCAAAGGAGGCAGCAACCCCGTTTATTTCCAGCATAATATCTGCAGCGCGAGAAGCCGCTAGATGTGCCTCTTCGCAGGGTTCATCATGGCCTGCCAAGGCGAATCTCCCGGCAGCTATCTCTATATTGCGCAAAATATGTGCTCGGTACAGCATCCCTTCCAGGCTGTCGGTGAAGAGGTCCCGAATCACTAGTGGATCGGCCCCTGCTTCCCGCAGCCGTGCAGCTACCTGGAAGGTACGGGCACTTGTGGAAAAAGTAAATCTCTTGGTATCCACGACCAAGCCGGCCAGCAAAGCTGTAGCAGCCAGCGGCGAAAAGTGGCCCCCTTCAGGCAAATAGCGGGCAATCTCTTCCACCAGTTCGCTTGTGGAGGAGACCCCGGGAATGATGAAGGAAAGATTGCACCGTTCCAGGAATTCCTCTCCACGCCTGTGGTGGTCAACCACCCCGATATAACCCGCACGGCTTAGCAAAGAAGGGCAAACGACCATCTGCGGCCTGTGAACATCAACAAGCAGCAGCAGCGTCTGGGAGGACACTGTCGCTTTAACATCATCCTGTTCACAAAGGAGTTCAGGTTGGTGCTCACTGATCAGTGCCGCAAGCTTTTCCACTGCCCCACCTGGGTGGTCAATGATAATCTGTGCCTTTTTGCCATAGTGCTGCACGATCTCAGCACACCCTAAGGCGGCCCCCAAACAGTCGAAATCCATCTGAGTATGGCCCATAATAATGACATTTTTAGCTAGATTGATCAGCCTGACCAGCTCAGCAGCGGTTACCCGGACCCGCACCTTACTGCGCTTCCCTACTACCTCAGTGCGCCCCCCATAAAACCAGGTATGCTCACTGTTTTTAACAACGGCCTGGTCACCGCCTCGCTCGAGGGCCAGTTCAAGGGCCTGCTGGGCAAGCAGGTACTTTTCAAGCACCTCGTCGTCACTAGAGCCGACGGATTCATGGACGGCATGGTCGAATAGGGCGCGACGGGGCCGGTATTCATCATGACCAGATCATTGCGAAAGCCCAGCAGCGTGGTCACGCGCGGGGTCCATGCGGCCTCCCATTCCACAAAATGGCCCAGACGGTCGCGGTGGCCGTTATTGATGCTGTGATAGGTGTCGGGCCCCATCATCATGCTGCCCGCCACCGGCGGCCACCAGTCATTGAGCCCGGAATGGTCGAACGAACTGCCCAGCCGCAGGGTCTGGCCTTCCGCCAATGGGATGGTGGCCTTGATGCTGTAGCCTGCCATGCGGGCATTGGTGTTCATGGGCATGTGGGTGGTCTTGGCGCGGTCGGGCAGGAAGTCCATGGCGTGGTCCTCGCGCTGCCAGTAGCCCCGGGCCTCAAGCTCGCCCC
>CALGIY010000201.1 GCA_937914965.1 uncultured Thermoanaerobacteraceae bacterium
GTTCAGTGTTTTAAAACCCTCATCCTGAATAGCCGAGAAGTGGACAAATATATCCCTTCCCTCTTCACTTGTAATGAATCCATAGCCCTTGCGTTCATCAAACCATTTAACTGTTCCTTCCAAGAGTAATTCCTCCTTACTTTGCATCTATCCTTAGTATGCACCTGCGGGGTATAGTTATCACATGAATTTTCACCTAACCAAGTCAATACTTGCCAGGGCTTTTCAGAAGAGTCCCCGGAATGGTAAAATAAAAGAAATTATTGAATGGAGGCAGTTTCCGTGGTGCTGAAAGAAAGGGATGGGATGGCGCTTCTGGCTGTAGTTTATCCACCGGAAGATGCCATGATCGAGGGTGTTCTGCAGACAGCAGGAATCAATGTCTTCAAAATGCGGGAATCCATTGCTTCTGTTGAGGGCATTACCATTGGTCCTCTGGCAGAGATAAAAATATATGTTTCCAAGGAGCAGTTGGAAGCTGCTAAGGATATTCTCACCTGGACCTGGGAAAATGCTGGTGACGATGAGGAATAAAATGGACATGGGTGGACATGGGGACGGTTCTGCTGTCCAATTGGTGTCCCAGGATAAAAGAAAACAACCCGAAATTCGGGTTGTTTTTGATTTGACAGGTATATCTATTCTTTCTTGGGGAAGGCATGCTGGGCTGAGATCAGCGGCCTGGATCCAGCGACATAGTAGGGGATGCGCAGTACTTCATTGATCTCCTCTTCTGTTGCCCCTAGTTCCCGGGCACGGTTAGATAGAACCATCACACCGCGCTCTGATCCGATATAGGCATCAAGGGCAAGAGAGATGAAAACCTTTGTCTTTTCATCTACTGCGCCTGGTTTTGTGGCAGTCTCGATAACCTTGGTTACCGCATCATAGAATTCCTGGTCACGCTTGCCGAGCGCCTCAACAAAAGGTGGGAATTTTGCCAAGTGATTCACCTCCTGGATAAGTTCTCATTAATTAGTTTGTTCTTGATAGAAATTCGAAAATCCTGCAGTATTACTGCTTAGTTTAAACCATGATGTGGATCAAATGCAGGGTATCGATGCTATAAATGTTACCATTTTGCAGGAAAAGGACTTTATAAGCAGAAAGTTATTTTAAGGGAATACAACGATAATAGAAAGAAGATGATTCGAAGTGGTTGTTTGCGGGGGGGTACCAGCGGGGGAAGCAATATTTTGGGAAAAACTTTTGGCGGGGTCCTTGGGGGATATTGCGGAAAGGGTTCTGGATGGGGAACGCCTGACTCGGGATGATGGGATTCGCCTGGCGGATTCAACCGACCTGTTGGCTTTAGGTTTTTTAGCTGATTATGCCAGACGTCGCCGGGTAGGTGATGAAGTTTATTTTATTAACAACGCACACATTAACCACACCAATATCTGCAAAAACCTCTGCCTTTTTTGTGCCTTCGGTCGGGAAGCAGAGGCACCAGGCGCATACTCTTTGACTTTAGAGGAAATAGAATCCAAAGTTGAGGAGTTCAAGACTTACCAGCCCGCAGAGGTCCACATTGTAGGGGGGCTCAACCCGACTCTCCCTTTTTCATACTACGAGGAAATGCTGCAGATAGTACGTCAGGGGCTGCCTGATGCTCATATCCAGGCCTTTGATGCGGTGGAGATCGATTTTCTAGGGGAGGTTTCCGGCCTTGGTGTGGAAGGGGTGCTCGACCGTTTGCGGGAAGTGGGGCTTGGTTCTCTTCCTGGGGGAGGGGCTGAAATCTTCAACCCGCAGCTGCGGACTAGAATCTGCCCGCAGAAGATCAGCGGTGAGTGCTGGCTGGATGTCCATAGAACTGCACACCAGATGGGAGTGCGTACTAATGCCACCATGCTTTACGGTCACCTGGAAAGTAGTGCTGACCGGGTGGATCATTTGATCAAACTGCGTGACCTCCAAGATGAAACCGATGGTTTCCTGGCCTTTATCCCCCTGCCTTTCCACCCGGAAAATACCTCTTTTTCCTACCTGCCCCGGACTTCGGGGTTTGATGACCTGAAAACTGTCGCCTTGGCTCGCCTGATGCTGGATAATTTCCTTTACATCAAGTCCTTTTGGATCATGCTCACCCCCAATCTTGCCCAGATCAGCCTGGCCTTCGGGGCGAATGACCTAGATGGAACCGTAAGAGAGGAAAGGATTGCCCATGATGCCGGGGCAGCCACCCCACAGTACCAGCCGTCAGATAAATTTTTGAGGATGATTCAGGGTGCGGGACGCATCCCGGTGGAGAGAGACACCCTTTATCATGTGATTCGGCGTTACAGTTGAGGTTTTTTTGAAAACTTGAGGGGGTTCGCTTGATGAAGAGAGGGGAATTCTTGGA
>CALGIY010000202.1 GCA_937914965.1 uncultured Thermoanaerobacteraceae bacterium
CCCATAGAAATCAAACCCACCTGTGCCCCACAGTTCATGAGAATTGCGCGACAGCTAAAGATGCCGACCAAATACAGCAGAGGATGTCTGGCAGGCATTTCTTACAGCATCATTGGTCCCCAGGGTGAGGTCTATCCCTGTCCTTACATGGACCTGAAGATCGGTAGTATACGGGAAACACCCTTCTCTGAAATTTGGAGCCAGAACCCGGTTCTGTTAAAATTGCGTACCCGGGAATATGAAGGGTACTGCGGAGTCTGTAAGTTTCAAGAGGTTTGCGGCGGTTGTCGGGCACGGGCTTATGCCAAGACCGGGGGGAATTACATGGCCGGGGATCCAGATTGCCTCTACAGCGCAAAAGAGGAGGAACTATTATCTCACCTTGCTTTAGAACTGCTTTTTCGCCTACAGGATGGACTACCTGTGGTGAGCAGACCTTATGCTGCTCTGGCTGGTGATTTAGGTGTTTCCGAACAGGAGATTCTTCTTGCTCTGCGCTGGCTAAAGACACAGGGTTTCATTCGCCGACTGGGAGCTATTCTTGATTCTCGTCGGCTTGGCTATGCAAGCACACTCTGTGCTGCTAGGGTTCCTCCAGACCAGGTCGAAAGGGTAGTGGAGATCATAAACTCTTTCCCTGGAGTAACACATAACTACTTACGGGAACACTATTATAACATTTGGTTTACCATTACCGCCCCCTCTCAAGATGATTTGAAGTTGGTAGTGGGGGAGATCAGGGAATTGACCGGGATAGAGGAGTTATGCGACCTTCCATCCCAAGATGTTTATAAAATTGCTGTTAAATTTTCTAGAGAGGAATTGACCAGTGTATTCCAAAAACGAAGAGGCTGTTCTTAAAGCTTTACAAAATGACATTCCTCTAAGCAGCAGACCTTTCCGTTTAATTGCTCAGCAGATTGGTCTGCATGAGGATGAAGTGATTGCAATAATCAACTCCCTTTTAGAAAGAGGGGTGATTCGGAGAATGGGTGCGGTCCTGGGGCATCGTGCCCTGGGTTTCGCTGCTAATGCTTTGGTTCTTTGGGCCGTCCCTGGGGATCAGGTTGAGAAATTAGGTAAGAATTTTGGATCTTTTACAGAAGTAACTCACTGTTATCTTCGACAGGTACCACCAGGATGGCCTTATAACATCTTTACAATGGTGCACGCTCCAACAAGGGAATTGTGTCTGGAAAAGATCAAGCACATCTCCCGAAAAACAGGTATTGATGATTATCAGGTGCTTTTCAGCACCATAGAATTTAAAAAAACCAGTATATCCTATAATTTATAAGGTTTTTAGTAGGAGGTATTAACTTACATGTCATCAAAAATTCGCTCAAAAAAACTTTTTCAGCAAGCCAGTCAATTGATGCCTGGGGGGGTTAACAGTCCTGTTAGGGCCTTTAAGGCAGTGGGAGGGGACCCCTTATTTATCTCCCGG
>CALGIY010000203.1 GCA_937914965.1 uncultured Thermoanaerobacteraceae bacterium
GATAGTTCTTTCTTTCTGTTAGCTTATTCCAGAGTTTTTAATAGTTCTAAGGCGGCAGGTGTATTCATGCGTTGCAGTTCGGCTATCATCAGTCTTTTTTGTTCGTCACTTATGGTGGCTTTCGGTTTTACAAATCCGTCAGGTTTGGCTTCTTTGAAAAATAATTCGTCCGTCCATGCATTTCTTAACCCGTCAATAACCAAATGAACCACATGATTCCTCTCGGTTTCTGCTCACCCCAACCAGGGCCAGCCTCCTCCAGAGGAGCATTGGCTTCTTTTGCACGCCATGCTTCAGAACCAGCAAGGCAGACAACCGGTAAGGCCATCATCTTGTCCCCGATCAGGGCGCCCCAGCGGGATCTTTCCATAATCGAGTAGGAGTATTCGATTCCATAGCCAAGACCACTGGACATTGGGTCACAGATGATCTTGTCAGGGGCAATACCCATCTCAGTAATCATAATGTTCAACTGCTTAAGGATATTGATGTCAACAGGTGAACGTGCAATAACGCAGTGCTTACCCATCATGGCTGCGGCAGCAATCGAGCGGTAGTTATCCTTCTCTGCTGCCCCGAGAGCAATATTCTCGCCTGCAGCTGCTTCACCAACAGCCTGAAGCACTTCATTGTCCTTCTCTGGATGTCCAGGGCCCTCCACCATCAAGGGAGCTCCTGTATTTTCCAGAATTGCCTTGACAACCTTGGCGCAGTCCTCTGGAGTTTTTGAATTTTCTAGTTCTGGGTCTGCACCCTTTAATTTCAGGTAAATGACATCCGCGCCCAGTTCCTCAGCCTTTTTCGCCCAGGCTGCGGGGTCATTCCATACATCACCATAATACGGTTCGAAGCATGGGTTCCAGTCAGGCTTAACATCCCAGACTTCAAAAGCGATAACCGGACGGTTTGGGATACTGCCTTCATACTGGAGAAAAGGAAGTGTGGAACTTCCGCCTAACTTCACGGTATAGGCTCTTGTTCCGCCTTCTTCCTTGGTTGCGCCGAGCACTACTTCCTGAACTGTGCCTGTAAACTTTTCTTTCAGTATTTGTACCGGCATAGTTTACTCTCCTTTCTTAACTAAAGTTTTAGTTTACCAAATATCTCCCGTGTCGCTTGAACAGCAAAACTGTTGTCCGGGAGCTCTAGGATCGCTTTTCCCTTCAAATCATGATCAATAACCATAGGATCATTGGGTATAACGCCGAGCAACTTGAGCCCGGTAGCCTCAATTTCTTTCTGAAGGGGTGCAGGATCGGATATTTTCGTGATAATCAAATACGCTTCATCGATTTTGATATTTAACGACTTGGCTAGATTGTAAATCCTTCCTGCAGTACGTACACCTTTTGCTGTAGCATCGGAAACCACAAACATTACGTCGATATCTTCAATTGTCTGGCGACTGATGTGTTCCATACCTGCTTCATTATCAACCACCAGATAC
>CALGIY010000204.1 GCA_937914965.1 uncultured Thermoanaerobacteraceae bacterium
CATATATACCCTACAGTGCTTCTTCTAATTTTGATGCACAGGCGCTTGGAGAAAAACTGACCAAGGATAGTGCCCGCGGGATATCAGGAAAAACAACGGTTATTAACAGGATTAAAAGTCATGTTTCCGGCTACGAGTTCGAGGAAATGTACCTTTCCAAACTAGACAGTGTAGAAGTAAACACCAATATTGGTGATCTTCAAAGAGCCACTCTTGACGATGTAGACGAGTTGATGGAATTTTACTTCAGCATACCGGAATTTAGTATGGCCAGCCATAAAGAAACCAGTACCGCCATGACCAGGGATGGGATCGAAAGCGGTACCGGAAGGTATTATTTTATAAAACGAGGCAGCAGGATTGTTGCCGCGGCGGGAACCAGTGCCGAAAACTCCATGTCAGCAATGCTGATCGCTGTAGCTACAGCAAAGGAGTACAGGAACCAGGGCTTGGCAACAGGTGTTGTTGCCGGATTGTGCAAAGATGTGCTGCGCAGCGGCAAAAAGTTTGTGTGCCTATTTTATGACGACCCCACCGCCGGAGCCATCTACAGGCACATCGGCTTCCAAGAGATCGGCAAATGGACATTAGGTAGCCGGAAGACGATGCCCCTTATCTCACGCTCAGTTTACCCATAGACCTTTTCCATGTTAAGAAGCCATAAAGAGCGCTGATAACATACGCGGTAACTGTGGGGACAACCCAGGCAAACCCTGCATCTGCCAGCGGTATTATCGAAATTATTTCTTTTAAAACTGCATTTCCAGTAAGGGTAGCTATAGTTTCTAAAAGGCTCACTGTGAGAGCCACATAAGTTGTAAAGCGTACCACCTTGTCCCCAGCAGCTGCAGGTCCCATTAATGTCAGAATAATCAGGGTAATGACCACCGGGTAAAGGATTGTCAATACCGGTACAGCAAAACCGACAATAGCATCAACACCAGATACAGCTATTAGCGCACTGATCACCGCCATGAAGACCGCAAGAGTTTCATAACGTACACGGCCCTTAAATACATGGCGGGAAAAGAATTCTGACGCAGTGGCCAAAAGTCCGATAGCTGTGGTGAGGCAGGCAAGGGCCACTGTCAACCCCATAACAGCACTCCCCACTCCTCCCAGTTCAAGCCGCGCCACTCCCATGAGTAAAGCAGTTCGAGAAATGTCCAGAGGGAAAAGGGATGTGGCTTGGGCACCGAGATAAATCAATCCTACATAAACAAAGGCAAGCCCTACAGCTGCCACCACACCAGCCTTCATAATCATAGCTGTTACTTCTTTCCCACGGTATCCCTTATTAACGGCAGCAGTAAGAACGATCCCCGCAAAAATTACCGAAGCCATGGCATCCATAGTCTGGTAACCCTCAAGGAGGGAGCGGGCAAATGGTCTCTGGAAACCGGTATCTGCTGGCAGCCCGATGGGAGCAAAAATCCCCTTAAAGATGATAATGACCAGCAAAAGAAGCAGGACCGGTGTCAGGAACTTGCCTACATTATCGACAATTGTTCTTGGTTTTATGATAAAAGCCACTGCAATAGCAAAAAATATTATCGCTCCCAAAAGCGGAGGCACCCACGGCAGGTGGGGCTGAACAGCCAACTCAAAGGTGGTTGCTGCTGTACGGGGTATGGCCAGCATGGGCCCAATGGCTAAGATCAAACATGATGTGGTTACAAGTGAAAACTTGGTACCTACTCTTGCTGTCATCTGGGTAAAGGTACCACCTAATTTTGCACAGGCAAGAACACCAAGCAGAGGCAAACCTACACTGGTAACCAAGAAACCGGCACCTGCCGCCAATCCTTTATCACCAACAAGGTAGCCCAGATAAGGTGGAAAAATCAAGTTCCCCGCACCAAAGAACATCGCAAAAAGGGCAACTCCAATAATAAAGCAATCCTTCGTCCTCTGCATCAACTATACGCGTCCTTTACTCTATTTTTTTGTTCAGAATCACCGTTTCTCCGGTGCCGTTAAACATTATAACACAAAGTTAATCAGTAAATATGCACTTTCCACCTTGGACAATTAGAGACTACCTACTTCCAAACCACAGATGAAACCATAGTATCTGCTATCTTTCCCAGCTTCTCAGGAAAAACTTTTTCCTTGGCAGTCAGAGAAATTCTCAGAAACTCGCCGTCTCCTCCCTTTTTCTGTAGGAGGTAATCCCTACCCGCGATATGGTCGCCGTCTTGAAGCTGCGCTGACCAAGAAACAGTAAACCCCTGGTAGGAATCTAGTGTTATCTTTTTATGTTCAAAAGAAGTAAAGCGAAAGGTGCTGTTCAATTTGCTCCTTTTTATAAATTCCTCCGGGTCGTCAACTCTCCAGATCTGAATATAGCCGTGATACTTATGCACATCATCACACAGTTGAGAGTTGAGGACCATCTCTCCACTGCTGTAGTAGTCCTCAGTAACCTCAGTAGCTTCAGGGAGCGAAACGGTTAAGGAAACATCCTGATAGCGGTAGTTTTTATATTTTACCTGAGAAGAATCCTTTGAGGATACAGCAGCAATCACCCCCGTTTTTGCTGCCAAGGCGTAAAGCAGAACCACCAGAAGCCCTACAGTAACAAGAACTGTAATCGACCTTTCTTTTCTGCGCACAGCTATCCCCTCCTTGTTTATAAAATTTAGTAACAAGTTCCCGTTGTTATAACCGGTAGTTTTTCCCTGGTGCCTGGCACCAGGGAAAAACTGGGAGCATCGTAGATGACCACATAGAAAAACCCGGCTCTTTTAAAGAGTCGGGTTTTTGCTGCCAGTCGTTTTCTCTATTTTGTCACATTGACTGCGCATATTTTCAGTTCTGGAATCTTGGAGATGGCATCAAGTTTCGGGTTGGTCAAGTTATTGACCGGTGTCTCTGAGAAATGGAAAGATGCAAAAACGAAACCAGGAGGCACTGTATCTGTGAGCCTTGCAGGGATTTCAATATTACCACGACGCGAGGTCACTTTTACCTTATCCCCTTCACTAATACTGAGCCGCTCAGCATCGTTGTCGTTGATCTCCAGGTAATCTGAGGGCATATGCTCATCCAGCATACCTTTTCTGGTCATGGTTCCTGTATGGTAGTGGAAGAGTCGGCGCCCAGTGCTGAAGATAAATGGGTAATCGGCATCTGGTACTTCATCTGGTGGAATGTGTTCCACAGCATGGAATTTGCCTAAGCCACGGTTGAACTTCTTCCCGTGCAGGAAAGCTGTTCCCGGGTGGTCTGGGGTCGGGCAAGGCCACTGAATACCCTTTTCCTCCAGGCGTGCAAAGGAGATGCCACCGTAGGATGGAGTCAGGCCCGCAATCTCACCCAAAATCTCTTCTGGGGATGAATAGTTCATCTGGTAGCCCATAGCATTGGCCAAACGACAGATGATCTCCCAATCAGCCAGAGCTTCTCCCGGAGGATCTACAGCTTTACGAATCCGCTGGACACGGCGTTCGGTGTTGCTGAAGGTGCCATCCTTTTCAGCAAAGCATGCCGCGGGGAGTACCACATCAGCAAAACTAGCGGTCTCTGTCAGGAAAATATCCTGTACCACCAAAAAGTCCAATGTCTTTAGTCCTTCTGCCACATGGCCAGCATCGGCATCGCTCAGTACCGGGTTCTCACCCATGATAAACATGGCTTTGATATCTCCATGAAACGCAGCGTTCATCATTTCCCCGACAGTAATACCCGCCTTTTCAGGAATACTGCAGTTCCACGCCTTGCCGAACTTCTCCCTGGCAGCAGAATCCGCAATACCCTGGTAACCAGTTAAAACATTGGGCAGTGCGCCCATGTCGCAGGCTCCCTGGACATTATTCTGGCCACGCAGGGGGTTAACACCTGTAGATTCGCGTCCAATCTGTCCACAGAGCATAGATAGGTTGGCCACTGAAAACACGTTATGGGTTCCAGTAGTATGCTGGGTGATACCCATAGTGTAGAGAATGGTGGCACGTTCTGCACCGGCATAAGCTCTGGCAACCGCCTTGATCTGTTCCGCCGGAACCCCAGTGATCTCCTCCACATATTCGGGAGTATATTTCGCCACTGCATCCTTAAAGGCCTCAAAATCCTCAGTCCGGTTGCTGACAAATTCTTTGTTCCAAAGGTTTTCATTGATGATTACATTAGCCATTCCATTGAAGAGGGCAATGTCAGTACCAGACTTCAGCTGAAGATGTTCGGTACCCATCCCGGCAAAGTCCGTAGTACGAGGATCGATGACGACAAGCTTCGCACCATCCCGGACAGCTTTATTGATCTTATAGCTGATCACCGGGTGGCAGTCTGCTGTGTTCGTCCCGCAGGCCAGGATAAAATCGGCACCACTAATTTCATTGATGGAATTGGTCATTGCACCGCTCCCAAACGCTGCCGCCAGACCGGCGACTGTGGGAGCGTGTCAGAGGCGGGCGCAGTGATCGATATTATTGGTGCCGATCACCGCTCTTGCAAACTTGCTCACAAGGTAGTTTTCTTCATTGGTACAGCGCGCGGAACTCAAGACCGCAACACTGTCAGAACCATTCTTCTCTTTGATTTCATTCAGCCGGGAAGCTACAATTCTAACTGCTTCATCCCAGCTTGCTTCTTCAAACTTCCCATTCTTCTTAATCAGCGGTTTTGTCAAGCGGTCATCACTGTTGATGAACTCATACCCAAAACGACCTTTGACACAAAGGAACCGGCCGTTGACATCACCTTCAGGGTTCCCGGTTACTCCAATAACCTTGCCGTCCTTGACATTAAGATCAATGGTACACCCGGTTCCGCAGTA
>CALGIY010000205.1 GCA_937914965.1 uncultured Thermoanaerobacteraceae bacterium
TAATAACAATATTCTGCTGTCCCGTCCAGAAAGCCTGGATGCCTTAAATGAGGACACCTATGAGGCTTTGAAAGATACCGGCACCAGTATCTATATCATGGATCATGCCGCTGAAAAACCGGAGAACGAAATTCAGGAATTAGAAAACGAAGAAGTGTTATCCGCAGAGGATGTTTCAGGACTGCATGCTAAGCTCTATATTCTGGAAGAAGGTTGGGATGCTAGGGTGTGGACAGGTTCTGCTAATGCGACAAATGCTGCTTTTTCTGGGTCAAATGTGGAGCTTTTGGTGGAACTGCAGGGAAGGCGTAGCAAGGTGGGGATTAAGCCCTTCTTCGGGGAGGATGATGACCCAGATGCTTTTTGCAGCATGCTTCACCCGTACAGGCGGCCGGATAATTTAGAGCATCTCGATTTGGTGGCGCAGCAGTTGGAGACGGCCTTGAATGAGGCTAGAACGGCGGTTACAGAAGCTGGACTTTTCCTGGATGTACACTCAACCGGAGAGAAAACCTGGTCACTTCATCTTAATACTGCCCGCGAACTGCTGCTAGGAGATATCACAGGAAGTTGCTATCCGGTTACAATAAGGCAGACAGCTGCTCAGCCTCTTGATCCACTGTTGATGGGTGGTGTTGTTATTTTTCAGGATATGTCCCCCGCTAGCCTGACCAGTTTCATGGCTTTTAGACTTAATGCGCGAGCAGGGGACCGTACTGCTGCACTGAACTTCGTATTGAATCTTCCGATCTATGGCATACCCCAGTACCGTGAACAAGCAATTCTACAAAGTATCATCTCCAGCAGGGAGCGGTTTTTCCGGTATCTTTTACTTTTGCTGGCTGAGAGTAATGAGAATGGAGCAGGCCCGGACATGATAAATACTATTGTGCGAAGCGGTGGGAATGGCAGTGTTTCCAGTTACGATGACATTCCACTCCTTGAGGAGCTTGTAAGGGCTTTCAGCCGAGCCCCGGAGAAAATCGATCGAATCGCAAAACTGGTGAATGATTTGCAAGAAACAGAAGATGGTTCCAGGCTGGTGCCGCCGGAATTTGAACAGATCTGGGGGGCGTTCTTGTCGTTGCGCAAGGGAGGTGTATCCCGTGATCACTGACCATGAACAAAAGCCTGATACTTCAAAAATACTGGAAACCCTGAAGGATTTTCAGTATTTTTGAAGTATCAGGCTTTTGTTCATGGTCAGTGATCAC
>CALGIY010000206.1 GCA_937914965.1 uncultured Thermoanaerobacteraceae bacterium
TCACGTCGCTCAACAGGATCCATGATTTGTTTTTGTAAAAGACGTCGTAGTTCGCCGAATAAAACCGCAAGTTCTCCGTATTCTGGCCCAATAAGCTGTTCCAGTGTCTCCCTCAGTCTTCTGGCAAATAAGGGGCTGTTACCCCCTGTAGAAATACTGATGCATAAAGGTCCCCTGCGTACCACTGATGGAACGAAGAAAGTGCTTAACTCCGGGTTGTCCACCACATTAACAGGGATACAGAGAGCCTCACAGTATCCTGCTATTTTCCTGTTTAATTCTGCGTTGTCTGTTGCACTGATTACTAGATACACTCCATCTAGATCACCTTGCTCAAACACACGCTTAAGATAATCGATTCTCCCCCTGCGTACCTCTTCTGTCAATTCCTCTGTTATATCTGGGCTAACAAGTCGCACCTCAGCCCCACATTCCAGCAGGTTTGCAACCTTTCTGGCGGCGACACTACCCCCGCCAACAACCAGACAGCATCTCCCCTGTAGTTTTAAGGTAACAGGATAAAAACTATCCTGAACCAATACAACATCCCGCTCCATCTTGTAATTTCCCCTTCACTGTACTTTTCGAAAAATATTTCACATCTTTTACTCAGAATAATAATCGATTAGTAATTCTGCTATATCAACTTCTCTTCTTGCCCACCATAACCTTCCCTCCGGGCAAGAAGATCCAGAACTACTGTTTTAACATCTTCTAGAACCCATTCATCATGAGTTGCGGCTTTTTTTGCGTTAAATGTCTTTAAATAGCCATGGCACTGCTCACAGAGAAAAACCTCATACCCAGGTACTTCAGCGACCTCGAAATACTTGATGTTTTTGTGATCCTCGTTTTCGCACCAGGAGCAGACCAAAAAACGATAAAGCCATTCCTTTCCACAGAAAGGACAGATTAACATTCTTTTTCCATCTTCCTGACGCAGGTAAGAAAGATTTGCCTTTTCACCGCAAACAGGGCAATAACTGCGCTGCCACCGCTCATCCCCTACTTCAGGTGGTAGTAGGGAAACATACTTCTCCAGGAAAGGCCGCAGTGCCTGCCGAACAATGAAGTTGAACAGAACTTGTTCATCTTGGGAAAAACCTTCTGCAGAAAAGCCCTCTAGGTGTCCCGCGCTTAGAAACTCTTCATAAAACTGAACAGTCACCCCGTCGATGAAACTCTTAATCTTATCAACCTGCTCTTTTTTCGCTGGCTGGTTTTTAGTGATTAAACCATAAATATTATCAACTAACTTTGAACAAAGATCGGCGTCCAAAGCCGGCAGGTTGTATTTTAGTAAAACTGCGCCATTTTCAGTGTGCTGTTTCCTCTCATCTTCTGAAAATGAAGGCACAGGTTGTACAACTTTTAAGGAATACACCTTCTTCAGTTCCAGTAAATCAGCAAACAACTGAAAGGCCTGTTTCATAACAACATCAACCTCTGACATTGCTTTCCCTCCTTGTTATTTTCTGGTTCATATAAAATAAAAAGAGGGGGCATGATCAAACCCCCTCTTTATTTGGATTTATTTATTCATCTTCTCCATAAGTTTCATTGTACCAATTGGTATGATGGTGTTTTGCCCAACTGGCTCTTACTGTACCATCTCCGAACATGGCCCAGAAAGACTCTCCAGACCCGGGGTGCAGGGAACCGAGATAGGCGTGGAACATCAACTGCATTGTACCCAAGATCCAGCAGAGATCATGGACGGGATAAGCTATGGATACCAGCCATAAGGGGAAACTCTCTGCAAACCACATTATAACCCCACTTACGCCGATAAAAAAGCAAACAGTAGGGAAGAAGAAAGAGTTGAACTTCTGCCCTGCATTAACCCTGTCCTGGGGCGGCATATTAACCTTGAGCCCAATCAGGTCAAAGGGGAACATCATCATAAATTTGATTTCATTCGATCCCCACCGAGCAGCTTCCTTCATCCAACCAAAGAAACTTTCTGGCTTGTACAGCAGACCAAACAAGGGTACTGCACCAAAAATTACTGCAAAAAGCCTGTGCAGAAAATTGGCTCCATTTGCTCCCCCGAAAACCGGCTTCAACCATTCAAACCAACCGCTGAACATCACAAGTCCCGTAAACAACAGGGTAAACCAGCAAATGGTATGGGACCAATGAGTAAGACGTGCACCTAAAGTAGTCTTAACAACTCTTTTTTCTTCAACCATCGAGACTCTCCCCCTCGTGAGCTTCCTTTCCAACCCCGAGAAAACGGGTGGAGAAGAAGCTGAAAACTGACACTGCCCCAGTAAGGGCGATCAACCACGGGAAGTAGGGTTTGATGATATCCTGCCAGGCATGAATAACAGTACCAACCTTGGGGTTTTCCTCAAACCCATATTTACTGGGCTCATCAGCCAATACATAAAGAATATTGGTGCCTCCGGCTTGGGTTTCACCGTATACATTGGCTTTTGGATACTTCCCTATAATATCACTTACGCGCTTTTTGGCTAGTGCAAGGAGTTCATCACGGTCCCCATATTGGAGAGCTCCCGTTATGCAGGCCTTCACACAGGCTGGAAGTTCTCCCTCAGCAGTCCGTTCAGTACAAAGAGAGCATTTAGTCTCTTTATCGGTTTCCCTGTTATAGCGCGGTATATGGAAGGGACAAGCAGCAGCACAATACTGGCATCCGACACATTTGTCATTATCCCTTACTACAGCACCGGTATCTGTTATCGAGATTGCCTTCTGAGGGCAGACCTTCAAGCAAGCCGGATCTAGACAGTGCATGCACTGGCGCTTAGCAAAGTACCATTGAATCTGGCCCTCTTCTTCATATTCGTGGAAGGAGATGATGGTCAAGGTGTTGCCGGTCAGATCAGGTACTGTTTGGTAGGTACCCTTGAACCTGGTCTGTTCGGCAGGAAGCTGGTTCCACTGTTTGCAAGCCACCACACATCCCCGGCAGCCTATGCATTTAGTGGTATCAACAAGATATCCTTTCGTCTTGGCCAATTAATTCACCCCCTTGTGGATATTACACAAGAATGCTTTATACTCCGGTGTATTAGAGTTGGCACAGCCGATATGTGGTGTCAGGCGGTTGGCAGGGTCACCCTTGGCAATACCCTGGAAACCGTAATGCCACAAAAGCCCGATCTCGTGGTACAATTTACCGTTAATCTTGAATGGCTTTAATCGAGGTGTTACACAAGCAATAGCCTTTACCTTTCCCCGAGCGGATTCGATGGTCACGACATCACCATTGACAATACTTTTTTCCGCCCCTAGTTCATTGCTGATCTCAACAAAAACATTGGGCATCAGTTCAGCTAGCCAGGGGGTATTACGGGTCATTATACCGGCCTGCCAGTGCTCAACAACCCGGTAGGTGGTCGCTATAATCGGGTATTTGTCAGCTTTACCCTTTTGGTTCATTGGAGTATCCCAGATCTTCGCCGCCGGGTTGAACTGTACTGAAGATAATGAATGCTCAACCGGACTCTCCCAGGGCTCATAGTGTTCTGGGAAGGGACCGTCGGCCATCTTGGCGAATAGTCCACCCACACCGTCATCTTTCATGATGTAGGGTTTGCAGCCATCGGGGTCTGTCGGTGCATTTTTAACGATAAAATCAGGTACATCGATGCTGTCCCAGTTGCCGACCTTTCCTGTCTTCTCATCGACCTTGTTGGAGTCCCACCAGATGACCTTCTTATCATCACACCATGGCTTACCAGCAGCGTCAGCAGAGCACCTGTTGTAAACAATCCTCCTGTTGGCCGGCCAGGCAAAGGACCACTTGGGATAGATGCCGATTCCAGACGGGTCTTTGGTGTCACGTAATTTCGTCTTATTGGCCTCCTCTGTGTACATGCCAGAGTAAATCCAGACACCACAGGAAGTAGTCCCATCGTCCTTAAGATCCGCAAACTTGGGCATCAATTTCCCAGTCGTCAGGTCATAGCCATTGATCTCCCGCTGTACCTCATCAAGCAATTTAGCCTCATCATGTTCAGTATAGTTCCAAACCAACTCTTGAATCGGTTTATCCTTGGCTTCAGTGCTGTTTTTATATAATCCCCGGACCCTCTTGCCGATTTCATAGAAGATCTCCAGATCACCCATCGCTTCGCCTACTGGTTCCACAGCCTTCCAGCGGAACTGAACCCAGCGCCCGCTGTTGGTAATGGTCCCAGCCTTCTCATAGGATGCGGCTGCAGGCAGGAAGAAAACCTCGGTTTTGATCTTTTTCGGGTCAGCACCTGCTTCTTCCTTCCAGAAGGCTGCTGTTTCTGTTTCGAAGAGGTCTGCGGCCACCATCCAATCAAGATTTTCCAGAGCTTTTGTTTCCTTGTTAGCATCTGGACCGCTGACATATGGGTTGGCACCGAAAACAAAAACTCCCTTGACGATGCCGTCATACATCGCTTCGAACATGCCGATATGTGTATAGTTGCGATCTGTACGCCGCTTAGGCAAATAGTCATAACAGAAATCATTTTCTTTGGTGGCGACATCCCCGTAATAAGACTTCATCATACTTACCAGCCATTTAGGGGTATTTACCTTGAAGCCTGCTTTCGGTGTTTCCTTCTTCAAGTAGCCAGCAAGATCTACATAAGCCGGGTCATTGGACGGGGCACCCATATACCCGGTTAGGACATGCATCAGTAAGCCCATATCGCAGGCACCCTGTACATTGGACTCACCACGCATGGCGTTAACTCCGCCGCCCGGTACTCCAATATTGCCCAGCAGCAGCTGGAGAACAGCAAAAATTCTCACATTCTCGGAACCAACCGAATGCTGGGTAGTACCCATGGCATACATAATGGTACCAGATTTATCTGGTACACCAGTAGCTGCATAAGCTTCAGCTACCTTGAGGAATAGGTCCTTGGGTGTTCCTGTAGTCTTACAAACTGTATCTACATCGTAACGAGAATAATGTTTCTTCATCAACTGGAAAACACACCGTGGGTTTTCCAGTGTGGGGTCCTTCAGCGGGTTTCCATCAGCATCTGTTTTATAATTCCAGGTGCTCTGGTCATATTTACGCTTTTCTGGATCATAGCCGCTGAAAAGACCATCCTTGAAATCAAAACCATCGTCGATAATAAATGGAGCATTGGTATAGTTTGCTACATAATCGTGGAAATAAAGATTATTCTCAAAAATGTAGTTGATCATTCCCCCAACAAATGCGATATCCGTTCCTGAGCGCAGTGGCGCATAAAGATCAGATCTTGCTGAGGTCCTACAAAAACGTGGATCGACATGAATAATTTTGGCCCCTCTTGTTTCTTTGGCTTTCATCAACCATTTAAAAGACATAGGATGGTTTTCTGCTGCGTTGCTTCCCATAATCAGGGCGCAATCAGTATTTCTCAAGTCAACCCAATGGTTTGTCATTACACCTCTACCAAATGATGGTGCCAGACCGGCAACCGTCGATCCGTGTCAGAGGCGTGCGCAGTGCTCGACATAAACAAGGCCGAGACCACGCGCCAGTTTTGAATAGAGATAACACTCCTCATTATCCAAGGCCGCTCCCCCTAAAGTGGCGATGGCATCGGTCCTGTTCACTGTCATCTCTAATTCTTTTTCGGCACCAGTTTCGTCTTTAGTTTTAACCTTTTCTTTCGTGATAAAGGTCTCGTCCCGAGTCTTTTTTACTCTCTTTGCAATTTGATTGTAGACCCAGTCCCAATCTTTTTCCTCCCATTGGTCACTGTACGGTGCCCTGTAAAGGGGTTTACGCATACGCCGCGGATTATCGTGAAGCTGGTAAACTGATGCTCCCTTCGCACATGTGGAACCTTGGTTGATGGGGTGATCAGGATCCCCCTCGGTATTAATCACCTTTCCATCTGCTGCGTAAACAACCACGCCGCAGCCACACCCACAGTAAGGACAAATCGAAGGTACCGGCTTAATGTTCTTAATCCGGAAGGTCCCCGACTGCGCCATTGCAGGTGTGAGATCAAAACCAAGGACCGGCAGGGTAGCAACCGCGGCGCCTGAGATCTTCAGAAATTCGCGCCTCGTTACTTTCACCGCGTTCCTCACTCCTTCGAAAATAAATATTTAAAATTTGAGATAAATTACGTTATTTCTTAAATATCACCCTCCTCTTGTGAAATATTTCATTAAATCATCAATTTAAACAGCAACACTTTTGATTCCTCAAAATACTATTTCTCTATTGCTTAAATAATTCCTGCTATTGCACAATGGAAAAATAAATGTTCAACCCTCTTCACTGGCCAGTTCCTTGTACTTATTACCCTTTTTTTTCGCTACCACCTTTGCCACCAGAATGCCAACCTCATAAAGAATCAGCATGGGAGCCGCCATAATCGACTGCGACAAGGGATCAGGACCAGGTGTTAGTACTGCACCGAGAATAAAAATAATCACAATGGCGTATTTCCTGTTACGCATTAATAACTGAGGGGTAAGTACACCAATGCTGGTAAGAAAGTATACCACCAGCGGAAATTCAAAAATTAACCCACAGGGGATCAGAAAAGCAAGTGTAAAGGAAAGATATTTACTGATTGTGAGCATTGGTTCAAATTCGCTGGCCAGCTTGATTAACACATAAACTGCCATAGGAAATAAGGTATAGTATGCAAAAACAACACCGCCAATAAACAGAATAATAGAAATTGGAACCAGTTTGTATATATATTTTTTTTCGTTAGGGTAAAGAGCTGGCACTACAAAGCGCCACACCTGCCAAATTATAACTGGGGTAGCAAATAGAGTGCCCGTCAAAAAAGCGACCTTAAAATACGTAAAGATTCCCTCAGTAATGGCAGTATAAACCGGTTTAATTCCTTGTGCAGTGAGGGGTTTGGTAATTACAGCTATGATCTGTTCAATAAAAGCAAAGGAGATGATACTGGTAACCACAATTGCAATTAGAGAAATAATAATAGTTTTTCTAAGCTGCTCCAAATGCTGCAGGATGCTCATCGCTTGCTGCTCTTTGTCTGGTACACTACTACTGCCCATAGTAATCATCCCCCAAGGTGGCTATTAAAAGTTCCTAGTACCCATAAAATCGGCAAGAGCTATCAGGATGTGACGTGGTGGAAGATCTGGTAGATAGAGTAGTTCTCCCTTTGCCTTCTGAAGATACCTGTTACACAATCGCTGTGAAACTTTGAGTGCCCCAGATGCTTCGATCAGGGCAAAAACCTCATCCCATTCTGATTTTTGTATAAATTCTTTAGCGAGAATCTCCTTAAGACGCGGCCCATTTAACTGGTCCTTTAAGGCATAGACTACTGGGATTGTTATGATTCCCTGCCTGAGATCGCTCCCCACAGGTTTCCCACAAATCTGCTCTGAACCCGTAAAATCAAGGATGTCATCTGTTATCTGGAAAGCCATTCCCAAGTAATAGCCATATCTTTTTAAGTGCATGGCAAGGTCAGATGGAGCATCCCCTGCTACGGCGCCAATCAAGCAGCAGGCAGATATTAGAAGCGCAGTTTTGCGGCGGATCCGCCGCAGGTAGGTCCGGATACTCAGATCAATCTTTCCGGCTGTATTAATCTGCTCGATTTCCCCCTCGCACATCTCCAGGCTTACAACAGCAAGAGAATGAACTATCTCATCACTGCCATACCGGGCAATAATCTTCAGGGCCTGGGCGAAAATATAATTCCCAGTGTAAAGAGCAAGGGGGTCCCCCCACTTTGCTCGCACTGTTGGTAATCCGCGACGGGTTGGTGCATGATCAATAACATCATCATGCACCAATGTTGCCATGTGAATCATTTCAACAGCAACTGCTAGTTGGCCCATCCGTTCTAAATCATAATTAAAAAACTTCCCGCTGAGAAGCACAAAGGCAGGGCGCAGCCTCTTGCCTCCAGCCTGAACCAAGCATTCTGATGACTCACCCAGTATTGTTGGAGAAGATCTGGAATATTTTTTGAGCTCGCTCTCTACAAATGCCAGGTCATCATAGATTTCTTTCAATATTTCCTGATAAGACATTAATACCAACCACCTGAGGCAGTTTTATAAACATATGAATAATTTTTCTGCATAAGAAGTAAAAACCCTTTTCTTTAAGGAATCCTAATTCCAACCAGGTCCAGGACCCGGGTGACAAAAAAGTCTACTATGTCATCAAGATCTCGGGGTCCAAAGTAAAAAGCTGGCACGGGAGGAACAATATGAACACCAATCTGAGCAAGAGTCAGCATATTCTTTAAATGTATAGAGTTAAGAGGGGTTTCCCTGGGCACAAGCACCAGAGACCGTCTCTCTTTGAGTGTCACATCAGCAGCACGTTCGATCAGATTGCGAGACAATCCTCCCGCAATCCCCGCCAAAGTTGCCATACTGCAGGGAACAATCAGCATTCCCTTTGTAGGAAAAGAACCACTAGCCAAGGAGCACCCGATGTCAGTGCAGTCAAAATAATTAAGAGAAGTATCATCAGGGGCCAATCCAAGATAATTCTTGACTTGCCTTGTAATTTCCATTTGATCCCCTTGCAGGGACCAGCCCAGTTCTTCCTTGACTACCCGCATACCGGGCCCCGAGATAACAAGGCAAATTTGCTCAGATCGGAAGAGCGTCGTGTAGGGAAAG
>CALGIY010000207.1 GCA_937914965.1 uncultured Thermoanaerobacteraceae bacterium
GCAGATGTTGACTATATCAAGGTCGGGGTTTTCCAGCATTTTGCGGTAGTCGGTGCAGCGTTCTGCTGCCCTGTATTGACTCTGATATCCTTTTGCTCTCTCTTCGATAATGTCACAGACAGACAAGAGTTTTGCCTTTTCATTTTTATTGATCGCTTCAGCATGTTTGTGAGCGATTCTGCCGCAGCCGATAAGCCCAAAGTTCAGTTGTTTCAATTTGCTTCATCTCCAAAAAAGTTAGTGATCAGAGCTGCTGCTCTTTTGATTTCATCCTCTTTTAGTTCTGGGAACATCGGAAGAGAAAGAACCTGATTTGCTGCCTGCTCTGAGTTTGGAAAATCCCCGGGCTTGTACCCAAGGCTGCTGAAAACAGGCTGCATGTGCAGGGCCAAAGGATAGTAGACTGTGGTGTGGACGCCCTGTGCTTTCAGATAAGACTGCAGCCGGTCACGGTCTTTGACAGCGATTGTGTACTGGTGGTAGACATGACAGCAGTTCTTGACGGTGTAGGGGATCCTGACAAGGCCTTTTTCGATCAATTTTGTCTCTGTTAAAAGTTGATTATAGAGACCGGCATGCTCCTGCCTCTTTTTTGTCCACTCACTGAGATAAGGCAGTTTCACCTTTAAAACAGCAGCCTGAACAGCATCGAGCCTGCTGTTGATTCCGGGAAGTTCATGGTAGTACTTCTTCCTGCTCCCATGGACGCGCAGCATCTTTGCCTTTGCTGCTATCTCCGAATCATTTGTGACAACCATACCCCCATCACCAAAACAGCCCAGGTTTTTGGTGGGGAAGAAGCTGAGGCATCCAGCATCCCCTATACTGCAGACCGGTTTGCCATGATAATTCGCACCCAAGGCCTGGGCCGCGTCTTCGATTACCTTTAAGCTGTGCTGATCGGCGATCTCCATGATTCGGTCCATCTCTGCCGGCTGTCCGTAGAGGTGGGCCGGAAGCAGTGCCTTTGTTTGAGAAGTGATCTTCGATTGAGGTCAAAGCTGGGAATAGCCTGCTGAAGGTTGTCCTGGCTGTATAGCAATAAAGCAAGCCTGACTCCGCCTCATCTCTAACCCCCACCCTGTTTGCAAGGTGAGGGTTTATTTACAAAAGTCGGGTGACACCCGGTACCTTTGCGCGCACAGCCTTTCCTGGGAGGATCGACTACAATACCGCTCCCGTAATACTTCTTTTCCGGAAGAATAAAGTCACTTTACGCAAGTCCATAGAAAGGTATACCAGATCAGAGTTTGTCAAACTCAATTTAAAAAGGTACTTTAGCGCGATATGGCCCCTATTTTAATACAATAAAACCCCCATTTAAATCTGGGGGTTTTAAGATACTACCTAAGATGATATGCCAACGCACTTAAGGCATAACAGGAAGCAAAAAGAACGTCCCCATGCTTCCCCAAAAAACTCTAACTTACAATATGATAATAAGTTCTCGCAGTCAGGGCATAGACGATGACATAAAAAACTGCGAAAACAAGGATAGTTACAGCTGTACACCCGGCATAAAGCTGTACATTGGTTAGATTTAACACTTCAAGCAATTTAGTTATTACTTTAAAGGCAAATGCTATATGAATTACCGCTGTGACAAGGGGCAGGAAGAACACAGTCAAGACCTGGCTCTTTATTGCCTGCTTAACTTCAGCACGGCTCATACCCACCTTTTGCATAATTTCAAAACGCTCCCGGTCATCATAACCTTCAGCGATCTGTTTATAGTAGATGATCAACACAGTAGCCATAATAAACAACAGCCCTAAAAATATACCGATAAAAAACAACCCACCATAAAGGGAATAAAAGCTTTCCCTTGAGCTTTCTGCTCCCTCAACATAACCATCTACATTAAGCTCCTGTACAGCTTTTTGCAGTGTACTGACAAGGCTTATTTGGGCATCTCTGTCACCGTCAACATCAAAGGCGTAATGATAGGAAAGATCGCCCATATCACCCGGATTATCACTGAGTGCATTATAAACCTGTTTGATAGTATTAAGATCATCAACAACTAGATAATAACTGTTATTTACCATGGCAGACATTCTGCCCTCTGTTTCCAAAGTGGACAGCCGGTCTTTAATGGACAGCTTAAAGCCGTTAAAGTTTATAGTGTCACCAGGAAGATCCCCCCGCAGAGTATAAAGAAGTACCTCACCACTGGACAGGGATACAGATTTATTCTCCATTCTGTTGTAATCATCAGCTGTAATACATATCACCACTGCGATATTATCAACAGCATAATGGCCTGAATGGTCAGCGGTAAAGCTGGCGCCGTTTTGGAGTGTTGTAAAGCTCACCGGGCGATAGCGGATAACATCCTTTTGAGAAATATCACCCGCTCTTGTTTGCTTTTCAATGGCAGCATCCAACTTGATTGCTTGCTCATCTGAAACATTAAGAGCGCTGACAATAATATTTCTGGGATACCTGGTGCGTAATACATCCTCCATACCTACATACATAGAAACTGTCGTAGAAAGCATAATAATCACTGCTGTGGAAAGGATGCAGATATTGGCAAGCCCTGCCGCGTTCTGCTTCATGCGATAAATCATACCCGAAACCGGAATAAAGTGTTTTAACTGGTAATAATACTTTTTATTCTTACGAAGCATTTTCAACAATGCAATACTACCCGCGGTGAACAAACAATACGTTCCTATCATAGCCAAAACAACAGCAACAAAAAAAAGTTGTAGTGCTGCCAGTGGGGACTCAGTGGTCAAGGCAATATAATATGCAATACCCAGTGTTACTACACCAATGATGGCCATTAGCCAGTTGGCCCTTGGCTTTTTTTCGCCTACATTCCCGCCCTGCAGTAACTCAATAGGTTTGGACCGATACACTTGAAAAATATTATAAATAAGATTTAGTATAAAAATTCCGCCAAACAAAACTGTTGTATAAATCACAGCAACAATTGGTATTTCAAAGCCAAAGGTTACCTTAAAAGAAATAATTTTAAAGAGCAGCAAAATCATCAGCTTGCTGAAGAGTATTCCTGCCGCAAGCCCCACCCCCATGCTTACAACTGCAGTAAAAAGGGTTTCCCAAAACATTATTTTTGCAATATGCTTCTTCTCCATGCCCAGAATATTAAACAGGCCAAATTCCTTTTTGCGCCGTTTAATTAAAAAGCTGTTGGTATAAAACAAAAATATCACCGCAAAAACAGCAATTACCCCTGCTCCAAGGGCTAAGACAGATCTTAAACTTGCGCTGTCGCTGAGATTACCTATATCTTTGGCCACCACTAAAAAGCGCATATTGTAAAACATCATGATTGTACCGATACTGGTTAATAAATAGGGAATATATGTTTGTGCATTTTTAACAAGATTATTTACCGCAAGCTTTGGATAAAAAAACCTATTCATTTCGAGCACCACCTGTGGCGATCAGGGTGAGTGTATCGGATATTTTCTGATACATCTCTTCATTGGACAAAGAACCTTTGTAAAGTTGATGAAATACCTGTCCATCCTTGATAAAGAGAACCCTTTGGGCATGGCTTGCATTTTTTATGCTGTGTGTAACCATAAGAATTGTTTGTCCATCATCATTTATTTCGTTAAACAGTTTTAACAATTTACTGGAAGCACGAGAATCAAGGGCACCTGTTGGCTCATCGGCCAGAATCAGCTGCGGTTTCGTAATCAGGGCCCGGGCAATGGCTGTTCTCTGCTTTTGGCCGCCAGAGACCTCAT
>CALGIY010000208.1 GCA_937914965.1 uncultured Thermoanaerobacteraceae bacterium
ATGAGAATAAGGTCTGGCTTGTTTTTTTGGATGAAAGATATGGTGTTCCATGGGTTATTACATACTATAACTCTCATCCCATAGGCGTGCAAAAGGTCGCACATTAAGCGGATGTGCATTTTATTATCTTCAACGATCAGGATCAGTGGTGCATTTCCCTCCTTATTCATCACTACCCCCCTATTATATATTTTATTGAACCCCTTCTGACACAGGAAGATAAAAGGAGATTTTGGTGCCTACTCCATAGGTGCTTTCTAGTTGGATTCTTCCGTTGTGAAGCTCAATCAGCTTTTTGGAAAGAGGAAGTCCAAGTCCTACCCCTTGGAAGAGACGCTTATAGGGGTCTTCGCACTGATAAAATTCATTGAAGATGTTTTTTTGGTGCTCTTCTTTGATGCCGATTCCGGTGTCTGTAACGCTGACTCCGATTTCATCTCCTTTTCTAAAGGCTTCGATTGTTATTGTGCCGCCCTCTGTCGTAAACTTGGTCGCATTGGAGAGCAGGTTGGAAAGTACCTGTTTGATCCGGATGGGGTCAGCCAAGATCTGTGGAAGTTTTTCCGGAATTTTTATGATCAATTCCAGGTTATTATCTTTTGCCTGTGGTCTCATAATGGTCACCACAGAGTTTATGATATCAATGATGGAGATCTTCTGTTTTTCAATGGTAATTTTGTCGCTTTCGATACAGGATATATCCAGGATATCTTCGATAATCTGCAAAAGGTGTTTGGCGCTGTCAAGTACGATGGCCACATAGTCCTTCTGGGTTTGGTTTAAGGCACCATAGAGACCATCATAGAGCATTTCGGAAAAGCCGATGATCGAGTGTAGAGGTGTTCGTAGTTCGTGGCTCATGTTTGCCAGAAACTGGTTTTTGATATGGTTGAGGGCTTTTAATTCCTTAACTGCTTTCTCTAATTCCCTTGTTCTATCGCTGACTCTCAATTCCAGCTTGCTGTTGGCATCCTGGAGTTGTTCGGTCAGGAATTGAAGTGCGACCCGATCCTGTTCGAGCTGCTCCAGATAAGCATTGGCTTCTTTGCTCTTTTGGTAAAGGGTTGTGGTCATACCTTGAAAAGAGTTGTGAAGGTTATTTATTTCAGAGATTCTGGACTCTTTGACCTCCTCCAGTTTGCTGATATGTTCTTTGGTGATTGTCTTGGCATCAGAGATCTCTTGGGCTAGTCTGCTCCAAGCTGTGATGGGAAGGGAAACTTTACTGGTAATAATGGATGCCCCAATCAAAGCAATTCCAGAGCAGAGCAGCAGGCACAAGAGCAGGGAAAAAAAGGCATCCCGTTTGATTGTTGTGAGCCCGTGGGAGGGAACTCCTACACTCAGGGCAGCTACAACCTTACCTTTGGAGTTAAGGATCGGTTCTGCTGCTACCAGGTGAATTTCGTTGATTTCGATCTGGGCACTCCCGTTATAGCGGTTCCCTTTTCGGGTAGCTTCCCTCAAAGGTTGTGACTGTTTCATTCCGACAAAATCTAAAGTCTGTGGTCCTTTAATGTTGGCAACTACACGAACACCCTGCACTCCGATAGAAAGATAGGAGTTGGGGACGATTGTTGAATAGGACCGGGGGATGGATGTGTTGTTGTTGACGATCTGACCTCCTATCAGACACCCGATTGTTCTGTTTGCCGTGTCTTTGACAGGAACTCCTGTCAGCTGTACAAGGGTGTATGGGAGATAGTGCTGAGACTTTTGGGACGAGTTTTCGATGATTGCCACATGTGTTTGTTGTACAAGTTCTGGTGGAAAAGCAGTCATTTCGCCGAGCTTAAAGACTTCTGATGTTGAAGTTGGCTCCCCATTTTGCAAAATACTTTCGGCAAATTGCGTCAAATCGTTTGGCAGTTTTTGCCCAGGCTCCAGATTTGTCGCCAGGATAGCTCTATTGCTGTTGATAATTGCCCAGAAATCGTGCTTCTTTTTCTCCTGCATTATTCTAATGATCTTAGACTGTTGATCCTGGCTTTGGAGCAGTGTTCTGGTACCTTCTGCTGAGGCAAGAGCTTCAAGAAATGCATTTTCCTGCACGAAAAAGTGGTTGTATTCCTGCCAGCCAATTGTGAGCGATCTGTCAAGCAGGTTTTCGGTATTGAGTTTAAGGCGTGAGAAGGTGATAATTGTGGCCAATGCCAGGAACAAGCACAGGGCAAATAAAAGTATGCAGAAAAATGATTTAAGAAGCACAGAGTGCAGGGACGTTGTTTTAATTTTTCTCAACAAGTTGATCCCTCTTTACCAGGTTGCTATTTAGAGCAAATAAAGCAGCTTCTGTTCTGCTGGTAACATCCAGTTTGTACAGGACTTGGGAGACATGCGCTTTTACGGTATTGGGACTGATATACAGCTTGGATGCGATCATTTTGTTAGTATAACCCATTCCAAGAAAACGGAGGACATCGATTTCCCGTGGTGTCAAATTGCTCAGGGTATTGGATGTGAGTATCTTTTCTGGTATGGGTTTGTCGTTTCCTTTGAGATCAGTGTTAACAGTGATCGGCAGACGGAAAATTGCTGTAACTAGATCTAATTCATCTTCGATTGAAGACAGGTCTTTTGTTCTGCCGCCAAGTAGATAGATCTCTTTATGCGCTAATTGTATATTTGACTTAAGGCCAAAGACATATAGCCCTTGAAAACATTTACTGATCACGACTTCATCCCTGGCACGGGCCTGTCTGATGAGCTGTTTGATTTCGGAAAGGCAGCTGCTCTGCTGGCCGGGATCATTGCAGGTAAGTGGCAGCCGGGATGGGATGGTGATTTCCTCTCCCTGGCTGTTCACAAGCACCAGACAGAGATTGGTTTTTTGGGCCAGGAGATCCTGCAGATACTGAAGCTTGGTGAGAAGTTCGAGAGAAAGGTCAGATACCATCCTCGCACCTCCTCCTAATTGTATCTTCTTAATTTGGCATTTCTAGGCTTTTTTTTCTTTATGCATCCCTAGTATATATTGGACAAACAGATTTGTAACTCCTCTTCTGAGTTACCCTCGCTCTTAACCCATCCCTTTGGGTTAATTCTTTTTGATATTTATGTCATTTGCCTAGCCCATACGGATGATAGGTATCCGCTTATAACCCGTTTATGCTCAATACAGGCAATTTTATAGCCGGCATCCCAATACTACAATGAAAGTAGTTCTAGAAGCTGTCCTAAAACAATCTTCAGCAAATCAAATGAGTCCTCAAAATTAGTCCTAAAACACTTTTTAGCAGAATTCCTAAAACCAAGTTATCAAATATGTAAAAGATTGTGAAATTCTTAACAAATTGGGGAGGTGAAGCAAAAAAGAAAAAGAGCTTTGTCACTAGTAAAGGATTTATAAAATTAATGTGAATTAAGGAGGTTACTTGTGTATGCCTAAGAAACTAGCAGATATCCTTGAGGAAAAGGGTATGCCGATCGACTTCCAGTATGGCAGTTCCGCACCTGAAGAGATGGTTGATCGCGAAGTGCAAAAAGAACCGGACTCGCGTCCGAATAAGCTTTTGGATCTTTACTTTGATACCCTCTCTTCAGCAACAGTTGAATTTCCTTACTGGTACACACGGAAATGGAAAGAGCTCGATGCGGAAGTGCCTGTAGTTCGAAGGGCAATAGCACTGAAGTATGCGTTTTCCCATGTGACACCCACAATTTTCCCGGGTGAGAAACTGGTTATGGGCAGGGCACGCTATTACCGCGGTTCCTTCCCGATGCCGTGGGAGTCTGAAGGCTATTTCATGGCCAAGGAAGATGAGCTGTACCAGGATGCGCTCAAGAAGGGCAGTGTCAGCTCAGGTGAAGTTTCTCAGTTCGGAGCCGGTGGCGGCAATGTTACCAAGAGCTTTGGAAATGTTGTTTCAATTGCCGGTAAGTTTGGCATGCGTCAGGAAGAAGTTCCTGCCCTGATCCGAGTTGCACGTGAGTGGGTAGGTAAATCAGTTGATGACCTCCGGTACGAATATGAGAAAATGATGCCGGACTATGACTTAAAAGAGAACATCATGAAAAGTGTCATCTGTATGTTTGAGTCTGGATTTACCCTTCCTCTCGGCCGTGAGGTAATAAACTACTACTATCCGCTGCAGTATGGTTTTGACGGCCTTATTGAGATCTGTAAAGAGCGCGCATCAGAGGTTGCTGGGAACGCTGATGGCGATGGGATTAGCGGCATGAATCGCCTCTACTTTTATAAGGCAGCTGCCCTCGTCCTTGAAGGTGTTCAGACCTGGATTCTGAACTACGCCAAGGAGGCCCATAGGCTCGCTGCAATGGAGAAAGACTCCACTCAAAAGGCAGAATATGAGGAAATTGCCGAATGCTTGGAGCAGATCGCTCACAAGCAGCCGCGCACTTTCCGTGAAGCCCTGCAGTTGATCTATACAGTACACATTGCTGTTCTCAATGAGGATGCAATTTCTGGAATGTCTCCTGGCCGGGTTGGACAGGTGCTCTCCCCTTGGTTTGAACAGGATATCGAGGCCGAGCGGATCACTGAAGAAGAGGTTATTGAGCTTCTCGAGTTGCACCGGGTCAAGATGACCTGTATCGACTGCTTTGCCTCCGCGGGTGTTGTGGGCGGCGTGCTCTCCGGCAATACATTCAACAACCTGAGTATGGGCGGACTGACCAGAGATGGGCGCTCAGCGGCGAACAGGTTGGAGATCCTGATTATGGAGGCTGGTATCAGGTGTGCCACTCCACAGCCGACCTTGTCAGTGCTCTATGATGAGAAGTTGCCTGATGAGTTCTTGCTCAAGGCGATCGAGTGCAACAAGACAGGTACCGGTTATCCTGCCTGGATGAATAATCAGAGCGCAATAGAGTTTCTGATGTGGCAGTATGGCAGGGAAGGGATGACCATTGAAGAAGCCCGCGCCGTTGCTATCGGTGGTTGTCTAGAGACATCTCCCTGTGCCTGGCATGAACTCACACTGAACGGGAAGGAATATGTGGTCCCTGGTGGTGCTGGTCAGCCGACCTCTGTTGGCGTTCACTTCCTCGCCAATCCTAAGATTCTGGAGTGTGCCCTATTTAACGGCTATGACCACCGTACCGAGACGCAGGTCTATCCTCCCCATAACAAAAAACTGGAAACCTATGAAGAGCTTTGGGAAGTCTACAAGCAGTACTACGAAATGACAGTAGATGTGCTCAGCCGCGCCAACAATATCCAGCATGATATCTGGCGTAAGAACAATATGTCTATTTTCCACTCTCTGTTGAAGCCAGACTGCTTGGCGAAGGGGCATCATATCGGCGACATGGGTATCCGGTATAACGGCACCTACAATGTGGAGAGCTGTGGTACCGCGAATATGGTAAACTCACTGGCTGCTCTCAGGAAGCTGGTCTACGATGACAAGAAGTATACCCTGGAGCAGATGAAAGAAGCCATCCTCGACAACTTTGGATTCAAAGACGCAGAAGAGGTTGGCAGCTACTCCCTGGCAAGTCAGGAGAAGAAGGGTAGTGGAGAGACGTGGGATGAGATCCACAGCAACTGTCTGCTTGCTCCGAAGCAGGGTAATGCTGACCCTTATGTCGACTCCATTCTCAAGGAGTATGAGGACTGGTTCTGCGAGATGTGTACCGAGCACGAGTCTCTCTATGCCAAGCCTATGTACGCCTGCCAGATCTCTGTATCCACACACGGTGCGCAGGGTGCTGTTACTCTGGCGACACCGGATGGGCGTCTTGCAGGAACTACTTATGCGGATGCCTCTATGTCTCCCTATCCCGGCACCGACCGGAACGGGCCCTATGCTGTATTTGCATCAGCAACTGTTTGGGACCAGACCAAATCTCAGAACTCTCAGCTCAATATGAAGCTACACCCAACTGCCATCAAGGGAGCAGAGGGTTCCCGCAAGTTGCTTGAACTGACAAGGTCATATCTGAGGAACGGCGGTTTCCACATCCAGTACAATATCGTCGACTCCAAGGTCCTACGTGACGCACAGGCTCATCCGGAGAATTATAGAGAACTGATGGTGCGTGTCGCTGGATTTACTCAGTACTGGGTCGAGATCGGTAAAGCGATTCAGGATGAGGTTATTGCCAGAACCGAGTATGAGACTGTTTAAACGACTAAATAAGGAGGGAGAACAGTGAGTAAAAAGGATTTAAAACACCATGACTGCAGGAATTTTGCACCGGTTGATGTTGCCAAGGGGATTTGTCACCTGAGCAAGAAAATGGTTTCCACAGATTCTCCTGTCTGCGAAAATTTTGATGAGCTGTCAAAATGCAGGAACTGCGCCAACTATACCGCAGACAAGAACGAGAAAACCATGGGCACTTGTGAAGCTGAAAAAACAAAGCCCTGGACATTTGAAGATTTAATTGCTGTAAACTGCGAAATGTACAACGCCAAATAAATCATATAAACATCCCCCTTGCGGCGGATGCTGCAAGGGGGATTTAATTACTGCAAACTGTTAAAGGGGGTTGGAGATAAGTGGATGACAATGTTAGAGCGAAACGAATTGGTTATATGGTTATCGCCGCAGCATGGCTAGCTGTCTTCTGTCTGTTTGGCTACAGAGCGACTTTCTCTGTTCTCCTGGGGCCAATGCAGGAAAGCATGAATTGGACTGTCTCGCAGACCTCGCTCGGCTATTCTTTGATGATGACCATTTATGCCATAACAGCATTTTTCAGCGGTATGCTTATTGACCGTTATGGCACTAAACCGGCATACTTTTTAGGAGCGATATTTGGTGCTTTGGGCTTTTATATAACCAGTTATGTTAATGGTTATGTTGCTTACCTGGCAGCTTACTCAATTTTTGCCGGAATCGGTACAGGGATGCTCTGGGTTTCATCGACAGTATCTGTGAGGAAATGGTATGTCGGCAGGGCTTATGCCACGATGTGGGGGTTGGCCTTTATGGGGGCACCGATGGCTCAGGTGCTCTTGAGTCTGGGTGCCAAGCAAATTCTGGTCACCATGGATTGGCGGATCGCCATGAGGGTTTTGGCACTTGTTGTTTTTGTTGCTCTTGTTATTGCTACCCTGATTGCCAAGAAGAACCCGGAAGATTACGGTTTTAAGCCGTTCGGTTTAGAAACGGCAAAAGACGGACAAAAGAAAGAGTCTGAACGCCACTGGGAGCTGGGTGAGGCCTTTAAACAGTATCCTATTTGGGGTGTAATCCTGGCTTTCTTAACCAGTATGGTAGCTGAGTTCCTCATCTGGACTCAGGTAGTCATGTTCTGGGTCAATGATGTTAAACTGTCTCTCAGTACTTCTACTAACCTTTATGTTGCTATCGGTATCGCAGGGATCTTTACAATGCCCTTGCTGGGTATTGTTGCCGACAAAGTTGTTGGTTTAGTGAACCACGAAGCCAAGGGGCGGAAGATCATGCTTATCTTTGCTCCAATAGTTGGTGTTGTGGCCTGTATTGTGCTCATGATGACCAAGCAGTCCCTAGTCTTTGGTGTGGCGGCCTGTATCCTCTTTGCAATTTACTGGGCGATTGAGCCAGGTGGTGCTGCTGGTTATGCTGGTGCTATTTTTGGCGGCAAGTCTCTGGGTAAGATTTGGGGATTTGCAACCCTCATCGTGATGAGTATCGGCCCTGCTTTCGGGAGCTTCATGGGAGGCTACCTCTTCGATGTTTCCGGCAGTTACTACAACTCCATTATTTTTGCTCTTTGCGCCTTTGCGGCATCGATTGTTTTTGCTATTACCCTGCCCTCGGAGATTAATTTCAAGGCGGAAGCTAAAGCCAAAACGGATAAGGCGATTGCTAGTTAAATACCTGTTTGTTGGGGTGGTGCAGCCAACTTCCACCACCCCAATTTTTAAAAAGAAAAGTTTGATTGGACACCCGGATTTAACGGAGTGCTGTGCAGTTCCATCCGAACCGAGCAGGGTGAAAATATACCAGAATCCAGAATGGAGTTGAGTATTATGCAGGAGAAAAAAGGACTGGTATTTGATGTGCAGGGTTACTCTGTCCATGATGGACCAGGCTGTCGGAGTTTGGTTTTTTTGAGCGGCTGTCCCCTGCGCTGTGAATGGTGTGCTAACCCTGAGGGACAGGTGATCAAGCAGCAAGTGATGCACCAGTTACAAAAATGTAAGTATGAGGAGCGCAGCTGCCGGCGCTGTATCTCAGCCTGTCCGCACAACGCCATTAGTGAAAGTGGTGACTCTGAAAAACCGCTTCTTATAGATAGGAAAAAATGCCGGAAATGCACAACCTATGACTGCACAAAGGCATGTATCTATGAATCCTTGGAGCTTTCTGGAAAATGGATGACTGTGAACCAGTTGATGGCTGTGATCGAGCGTGACCGGAGGTTCTGGGGAGATGGTGGAGGGGTGACCTTTACTGGTGGGGAGCCTTTTATGCAAAAGGAGTTTTTGACTGCTGTCCTCAAGAAATGCAAGGATGCCTTTATCCATACCGCTGTTGAAACCAGCGCTCATGTGGATACAGCGTCTTTTTTGAATGCCTTTCAATACCTTGATTTTGCTTTTACCGATATCAAACATATGGACCCGGAGAAACATCTAGAGGGTATCGGGGTGAACAATAAACTTATTCTAAAGAATATTGCTGCTCTGGCTACCTCTGATTGGTCAGGGGTTCTGGTTATCAGGATTCCTGTTATCGAGGGTTTCAATGATTCCGATGAAAACATTACTGCCACTGCAGAGTTTTTGAACAAGATCGGGTTGGATATTGTGAACATTTTACCATTCCACAGGCTGGGGGATTCTAAATATAATCAGCTCGGAATGAGCTATAAATATGCAGATCATAAGGAAACTCCTGATGAAGTAATGCAGCGTGTGCAAAAGATTTTCCTTGACCATGATATCGGCTGCTTTATCGGGTCTAATACCCCTTTTTAACTCGAACCCCCCCTTTAGCCGCCTTGCTATTTTTACTGATGGTAGGCGAGGCGGCTAAAATTTTACCTAATATTCAGGAAGAAGAGCAAATATCGCGGATGTTCGCAGGGGGAGTAGTTTCTCCTGTTGATATCCGTATTCATTTTTCTGCAACCCTTGAGACTCTTAAGCCAAATGAGGATTGATGATGGACTTCCGGGGATGTGATCCTGACGGTTGGTGGCTGCCAGGTAAACTAGCGGTGGGATCTTGCCCAGGTGCTGGAGCTTAGAGACGAGCACCTGAGCATGGATTTGAAATGCGGTTCTGTGGTCAGGCGAACAAGATTCGGGCGGGAACTGTTCCCGAGCCAGGTGATTCCCCTAATGTGGATTACCTGATGGTGATCCCGTTGAAAGGTTTGCTAGGCTGGCTTGGACGACGGTTCCGGCCTAGATAGCAGGTATTGTCAACACTCCTGGAAAAATATTTTTATAGCAGCAGGATTTTTAAGGCCATTGGTGAATAAATTAATATAAAAGAATATTGATCGGAACAGGTTAAGGGAAGCCGGTGCAAATCCGGTGCGGTCCCGCCACTGTAAAGAGGATGGCCCTGCACGACGCCACTGTCCGCAAGGATGGGAAGGCGCAGGGGCTAGATGAACCTAAGCCAGGAAACCTTCCTGTTATCCGTCGGTCACGCTGCTCTACGCGAGATAGGGAGGTGGACTTTTTGTTTGAACAAACTTGTTCTGACAGATAACCCCGGTCCCCAGTAGGGCCGGGGTTTTTTAGTGCACAATAGATGGGTTATTTCATTAACTAAGGGGAGGTTCTGTTATGATTCATTACAGGAAAAAGGGTATTGCACTATTACTGACAGTCTGTTTCTTGTTGACAATGGTTGCGCCTGGGTTTGCTGCAGGAACAGGGGCTACAGGCAATACGCTGCAGGATGCCAGGGATGGGATTGTAGGTTATTATTTAAATCACAAGACCACTTTGGATAGTTGGGAAGAGGTAGTGGCCTTGCGGGAGGCTGGTCAGGATGTGGCTAGAGCTCCATGGATACTACCTGACTGGGGAATAAATCAACTTGATGAGAATTCACAGCCAAATGATTATGTTGGAATAATCCTTGGCATGCTGGCCGCTGGTCAGGACCCGGCAAATACTGATGGCGGGAACCTGGTAGAAAAGTTGGCTGCAATGCAGAAGAAAGATGGAAGTTATAGTGAATGGCTTAACCAGAACATTTGGCCCATTATTACTTTGGATAAAGTAGGTGGGAGTTACGATACCGCCAAAGCCATAGAATACCTCTTGGCACAGCAGAAGATGGACGGTGGATTTGGTCTCGGAGATGACAGTGACCCAGATTTTACTGGGCAGGCGCTTATGGCCCTGGCTCCTCACACCGATATCGACGGGGTTGCTGAAGCTATTAATAGAGCCAAAGAGTGTCTGAAGAATATGCAACTTGATGACGGAGGGTTTGCCAGTTGGGGTGCTGAAAACCCGGAATCTGCGGCTGCTGTAACCCAGGGACTGCTGGCTTGTGGGGAAGATATCACCGCTGATACTTGGCAAAAGAACGGCAAAACCATGATCGATGCCCTCTTTGCATTTCAACTGGAGGACGGGTCATTTGCCCACGAGATAGGTGGTGCCAGTGACAATATAGCAACCCAAAAATCCTTGCTGGCGGTTGCAGATATGGTAACAGCGGGGGTTTCCTATAATGTTATTACAGGCAAAAACTATTCCGTGTACAGTGAGGCCAAAGTAAGGGTTCGGGTTGAAGGTGCTGTCAACACTTTGGCTGATAAAACGGTGACTGTTACCGGCACTGCTTTGGATGCATTGAAGGCTGCGGTGGGTGATGCTAATGTAGGTGCTCCTGGTGGGTTTATCAAGAGCATCCTGGGAGAGAGCGGGCAAGACGGGGTTGCAGAGGGCACCAATACCAGTTGGATGTACTATGTCATCAGAGATGGATCTATCGAACAGGGAGCGTTTTCTGAAGGTGCTGGAGACTATAATGTCCGGGATGAGGATCAGGTTATTTTCTATAACGGTGCAATGGACAGTACATGGGCACCGAAGACATTCTTCCCGGT
>CALGIY010000209.1 GCA_937914965.1 uncultured Thermoanaerobacteraceae bacterium
AAGATAAGGAAGACATAGATCTATTCAACAGAGAGCTGGGACCCGCAAAATTAATTGAGACTGTGCGCAAACAGCCCAAATGCTAGAAAGAGGGTTTTATATGCATAATTATATCGAGAACAACTTTGCCCGCTTCATCCATATCTTACGCCATTTAGGGATCAACGTCAGCATCGGAGAGACCATAACAGCCTTTACGGCACTGTCGCTGGTCAACATCATGAACCGGGAAGATATATGGAGAGCATTATCTGCCACACTGGTTAAAAATCACGATGAGCAGCCAATTTTCAAACAGGCTTTTGAAAGTTTTTTTACAGTCCCTGAAGTAAGGCAGCAGCAGCGTCAGGAATGGGAAGAAAAACAGGCTGAAAGGATCTGTCTGATTGAAGAGGCAGAAAAAGATCTGGCTTACCAGGGTGATCAACTTGCTTTGACCGATGAAGAGAAGCTTTTATATGCTCAGCTACCTGAGGTAAAAAAGCAAATGATCAAGGATTATCTTGAAAAGAGCTGTCTTCCCGAGGATCGCAACTGTTACTTTAAGCCGATGCTTAAGCGACAAATACGTGGTTCCCTGCACTATTGGAGACAACGGCTAGGTGAAGAGGATGATTTCTGCCGTATCACCAACCAGATAATTGATGACGAGGTTCTTTCCTCAATTTTGCAGGAACTGAGCAAAGACGAGAGCAACCTGCTCTACGAAGATATGAAAAAAATCGGGAAGCAGGATTTGCCTCAGATAACGAATATTCTCAGGGCGCTTTCCCGTAAGCTCGCTACAAAGATTTCTAGGAGATACCGGTTGAGCAAAAAAGTAGTAAAAATAGATCTCCGGCGAAGTATAAAAGCAAATGTCAGGTACGGTGGCATTATTTTCAAACTGCACTACAAGCAGAAGCGTATTCAGAAACCCAACATTATGCTTATCTGTGATGTTTCTGGTTCTATGGCCCGCTATGCAGCCTTCGTCATTCAGTTTATCTACGGGTTAAGCTCTGTCGTAAAAAATATTGAGAGTTTTATTTTTGCAGAAGAACTGGAATACGTTACCCCTTTATTTAAAAGTATCCGCCCCTTTGAGGACACCATGGTGGAAATCATGGAGAAAAGCAGGATTTGGGGAAAGGGAACAAATCTGAATAGATCGCTGTTTGTGCTATGGAGAGACTATCCTTTACTCTTGACATCCCACACCGTGATGATCATTCTGAGTGATACGAAGACTCTGGAACTTGAACAGGCAGCGCAGAAACTATTTCAGGTAAAAAGAAACATCAAGGACATCATCTGGCTCAATACCCTGCCACAAAATGAGTGGAAGGATCTAAATTCGGTAGTGACTTTCCAGCGTTATTGCCAGATGTACGAGTGCTATACTCTGGCACACTTGGAAAAGATAATTAGAAAACAATTTCTTGATTGACGTGTATTTGGAAGGGATACTGAAAACAAACCCTTTGCGGAAAGTTATGTTGAAATAAATTATAATGGGGATAAGTACCAGGGGAAGGGTGTTGCACCAAATATTCTTCACTCCACCTTAAATGCAATGGTTAATGCGTTTGATGCCATTTATCGGTTAAAATAAAAAGATCGAGAAAATTATTCCACGGTTTCAGGTTATTCTGTTCTAAATAGTAGCTGACCATTGGGAAAAGGACTTATCGGGATTAGGTACCGTTAAATTGATGTAGTTCCAAATGGGTTATCATGGGCGATTGAATCAAAATAGGCCGGTGGATTTATTGCCGGCCTATTTTGTGATGAGGTGCATTATCTATTCTGGCTGGAGATCTGCCAGATGTTCTTGCATCCGGTTTCTTTAATGAGAAAGATGCAGATAGTTCCGATTATTACAACGATGAAACCGTACATGAAGGTGTTGTGGTAAAGGGTTACTGCTGACAGTGTTTGTCCTGCTTTATTTTCCCTTGTTTACATCCAGGATTTCCTGTGCATCCTGTACAGAACAGTTTTTGTGGATCAGATGCCAAACAGCATTGAGGAGCGCAGCCGGATGAGGGCTCTGCCAGATGTTCCTTCCCATGACGATCCCGCTGGCACCGTTTTGCAGGGCACCGTGGATCATCTTTAAGGTATCCAGGTCTGTTTCGCACTTGGGCCCGCCAGCGATCATGACTGGTACCGGGCACCCGGCAACAACATCTTCAAAACCCTTTTCCGTGTAATAGGTCTTGATCATATCTGCGCCGTGCTCTGCCGCCACCCGGGCGCTGAGGGCAAGGAACCTGGCGTCATTTTTCTTCTCTCCAAGTGCTTTACCCAAACCGATCACACCTAAAAGGGGCACATTCCAGCGGTGGCAGTCATCTGCCGCCCGGGCTAATCCCATCAGGGTTTCCCGTTCGTTTTCAGATCCGATAAAGGCAGATACGGCCATGGCGTCTGCACCGAGGGACAGCCCTTCTTCTATAGATGTCACCAATCCTTCATGGGTGATATCGGGACCGGTGATGGTCGCCCCACCGGAGATGCGCAGGATGACACCTGGGCTGCCGGCAGGTTCAAAGGCGTGGCGATAGATGCCCTTGGTAAGCAGCCAGGCATCGACCTGCCCGGTGGCATCAAGCTCGCGGATGGTTGTACCGATGTCCACGATCCCCTTCATGGGCCCCAGGGCGTAACCGTGGTCGATGGCAATCACCAGACTGCGCCCGGTGGCTGGTTTAATGATTCTTTTCAAACGATTTTTCAATCCTGTCATTCTATCCCTCCTTATTCGGTACCAGGTTTGCTTTATTGCTTTATTAGGGTGGACAGCGGAACCGTCCCCGTGTCCACCTCAACGACTAAACAAGCACAACTCCTTTGATCATGTCCAGGCTCCGGGCTCGTTCTACTGCCTCGAGCATGGAGTCCAGGGTGAAACGGTCTGTAAGGAGTTGGGCAGCATCGACCTCCCCGGAGGCGATAAGGTAGATGGCTTCACGGAAGTCGCCTGGTGTAGAGGCAAAACTGCCGGTGATGGTAATTTCCTGGTAGTGAACCCAGCGTGGGTCGATGCTGATCTTATGTCCTGCAGGTGGGCCGCCGAAGATATTGAAGATGCCCGCCTTTTTCACCAGGGTGAGGGAGTTTTCGATCACCTGCGGGTCACTGAGAGAGGTGATTACAACCTCTGCCCCATCGCCGTTGGTCAGTTCCCGGACAGCCTCCACCGGGTCCTGGGTCTGTGGGTTGATGACAGCATCTGCCCCCAATTTTTTGGCAAACTCCTGGCGGTTGGGCATCTGCTCGATGATGATCACCCGTGCTCCCCGCCACTTAGCAAGGAGCAGGTGGATCATGCCCATGGGTCCAGCTCCTACAATAACAACGGTGCCGCCAGGCTTTACCCTGTTTGCCCGCAGGGCCGCCAGACCACAGGAAAGAGGTTCCGCCAGGGCAGCCAGGTCAAAGGGAAGATCTGGCGGAATTTTGACTACACCGCCGATCTTGAGGATCTGGCGCGGGATGCGAACGTATTCGGCAAAGCCCCCATCAATCCCATGGGCGAGACCGAACTCGTGGCGGCAGAGATTGTGGCGGTTCTGCAGGCAGTAGTCACACTCTCCACAGACAGCGATGGGGTAGATGGCTACCCTATCTCCAAGATCAAAGTCTTCCACTCCTTCACCAAGAAGAAAGACCTCTCCGGCCACTTCATGGCCCAGAATGGTGGGCAAATTATTAGGGAGCCCTTGTCCGAGCAGTGTCTTTACATCAGTGGCACAGATACCGGAAGCTTTGACACGTACAACGATATCTCCCGGTTCAGGAACCGGACGCGGCACCTCTTCGATCCGAATGTCATTTGCGCCATGAACAACGGCAGCTTTCATATATCTTCCATCCTTTCGTATCTTGTTTTCCTTTTCCCAGTCCCGGACAAGGCGAATTAATTCTTTTAGTTTGGCCGGGTCCTTGCGCCCTGGGCTTGCTTCCACTCCTGAACAAAGATCGATTCCCTTCGGGTGTACCATATCCAGGGCGGCCTGGACATTGGATGGGTTGACCCCCCCTGCCAAAAAGGCAGGCAGGGGGGATTTTTCCACCAGGGAGCAAACAATTTCCCAGTCTGAGGCCAGTCCAGTGCCTCCGTAGCGGGTTTGCCCCGCAAGTGGGGCAGCTGTGTCCAAAACTACTGCATTTACACCGGCTCTGGCTAGTTCCTGTACTTTAAGCTGCAGAGTCTCTAAATCAGGACAGGGGGCTCCTGCCCCGGCAGCTGGGAGGTAGATTGACTGCCACCAGTCTGTGCCGGGGAAGGATGCTATAAGTTCCATCAGCCATGAAATCTGCACTGGGCATAAAAGCTGTACTGCTTGCGGCCGACAGGACTCTACCAGGTGATATAAATGGGGTAGGTCCAGTTGAAAGGCCAGTGCCACCCCGGGAAGGGGGCTGTTATTTAATAAGATGGCAGCGGTTTCAACGGTCACAGAGCGGGGGGAGTAGGGAACA
>CALGIY010000210.1 GCA_937914965.1 uncultured Thermoanaerobacteraceae bacterium
TTTATTCGGCTTATATCCTTTTGCAAACCATAGAAACTCTCCTGCAGTAATTCTTTTTTTATTGATAACAGATAGAATATAGCTGGGGTCTATTCCGAGAGCTTCACTTGCTGCATAAATATTTTCATAACTGGCAACAAAATTACCATCAACCGTATATTGGCTCACCGGTTGCTGAAAGTTCCTCTTTTTCCCCCTGCCTGCGTTCAGTACTTTATTACGTAATTCAATGGTTGTTACCTTTTCCAGATTGCTGAAATTTACGTTAAACCTATTTTCATCTTTAAAGGATATACGAAATGAAAGATCATCCATATCAAATTTTTCAACAAAATGATAATAGACTAAACGGGCTACCGACTTTCCATATACTCTTCCTTCAACAGAAAGGTTGGCAATAGCCTCCCCGACAAACTCCATGGAACGGTAGCGAGCACCATCAACCCCAATATCTCCAATGGTGTAGAGGATCAGGTCCTTACCCCCTACCCAGGGGGCCAGCTGCCCATGAAAAATAAACTTCATACTCTCGGGCACCTTAAACCAGCATTCACCAAGAGCCATTCCCGCAGCGAGGTCTGTACTCCCCACACCTGTAGAAAAGGCACCTAATGCCCCGTAAGTACAGGTGTGTGAGTCCGCTCCAATAATCAGGTCGCCAGGGAGCACTAATCCCTGCTCGGGAAGCAGGCAGTGCTCGATCCCCATCCTGCCTACTTCAAAGAAATTAGTAAGCTGAAACCTGCGGGCAAATTCCCGCACCATACTGCACTGTTCTGCAGACTTGATATCCTTATTGGGCACGAAATGGTCCGGAACAAGCACCACCCGTTCGGGATCAAAGACATGGTCCTGCCCGAGTCTAGAGAATTCTTTGATCGCAACAGGGGCGGTAATGTCATTAGCCAGCACCAGATCCAATCGGCAGTTAATCAGATCCCCCGGTGTCACCTGTTTCTTTCCGGCGTGTGCTGCCAGGATTTTTTCAGTGATGGTCATACTCACAGGGCATCCCCCCCCACTTCCTGGATTACTTTATTCACTGCATTCAAGTAAGCTTTAACACTTGCCTCGATCACATCTGTACTGACCCCTCGCCCGATGAAATACCTACCTTCATATTTCACCCGCACCATCACTTCACCGAGAGCATCCTTTCCGCCGCTGATGGCATTCAGGTTGTAGTCAGTCAGAACCACATGATGTGCACCTAGTATTTTATCAATCGCCTTATAAGCAGCATCCACAGGTCCGTCCCCACATGCTGCCTCTTCATGTTTCTGCCCGTTTCTCTTCAACCCTACAGTCGCTGTAGGAACCATACTCGTACCGCTGGAAAAATGGAGATAAAAGAGCTGATAAAGGTCACCAGAGATGCGGATCTCGTGCTTTACCAATGCCTCTAGATCGATGTCTGTAATCTCCTTCTTGCGGTCTGCCAGGTCCTTGAAGCGGGTAAAGGCTTTGTCCAGTTCTTCATCTGTAAGGCTGTAGCCAAGTTCTGCCAGTCGCTCTCTCAAGGCATGCCGCCCCGAGTGTTTACCCAGGACAATGTTGGTTTTGGGTAAACCAATCAACTCTGGATTCATAATCTCATAGGTTATGCGCTCTTTTAAAACACCATCCTGGTGGATCCCTGACTCATGTAGGAAGGCGTTTTTCCCTACTACAGCTTTATTGGCCTGCACCTGCATCCCGGTCAGGGAACTCACCAACCTGCTGGTGCGGTAGATTTCATTACACTTGATCCCTGTTGCCCGGTCGTAAAACCCTCGCTTGGTGTAAAGCGCCATGACAATCTCTTCTAAAGATGCATTACCAGCCCGCTCACCCAATCCATTAACAGCACACTCCACTTGATTCGCACCAGCCCTGACTGCTGCCAAGGAATTGGCAACTGCCAGGCCCAGGTCATTGTGGCAGTGAACACTCAGGATTACCTGGTCAATATGCTTAACCTTCTGGCGTATTGTAGCGATAAATTCACCAAACTCATTAGGAACAGCATAGCCAACGGTATCTGGTATGTTGATCACTGTTGCACCAGCCTCAATAGCAGCTTCCACCACCTCACAGAGGTAGTTGATATCGCTTCGGGATGCATCTTCAGCAGAAAACTCCACATCCTGTGTGTATCCTTTGGCATGCTCAACCGCTGCCGCCGCCAGTTTCAAAACCTCTTCCCTGCTCTTTTGCAGCTTATACATCAAATGGATATCTGATGTGGCAATAAAGGTGTGGATCAACGGTCGCTCGGCCTCTTTCAAAGCCTCAAAGGCCCGGTCAATATCTTTGAAATTCGCTCGGGCCAAAGCACAGATCACCGGACCCTGCACCTCCCGGGCAATAGCCTGCACAGCCTCAAAGTCACCAGGAGAGGCAATGGGAAATCCAGCCTCGATCACATCTACATTGAGCTTTGCCAGCTGCCTGGCGATCTCCAGTTTTTCCCCGGTATTTAAACTTACTCCGGGAGATTGTTCACCATCCCGGAGTGTTGTATCAAAGATGTAAACCTTATCTCCCATCATTAGTTCACCTTTTCTTGAGCCAAGGCATCATCGCTCTGAGTTTGGAACCCACGGTCTCGATCAGGTGGTTTTTCTCCTTCTTCTGCACAGCATTGAAGAGTGGACGTCCTACCTGGTTTTCCAGCAGCCACTCCCTAGCAAAGGTCCCATCCTGAATCTCCGTTAAGATATCCTTCATCTCTTCCCTGGTGAAATCGTTGATAACCCTCTTCCCCCTGGTGAGGTCACCATACTCAGCGGTGTCGCTGATGGAGTAGCGCATGTTGCTGATACCACCCTCATAGATCAGGTCGACAATCAGTTTCATCTCATGAAGGCACTCAAAGTAAGCAATCTCCGGCTGGTAGCCTGCTTCCACCAGGGTATCAAACCCAGCCCGAATCAGTTCACTCACACCACCACAGAGCACCGCCTGTTCTCCGAAGAGGTCTGTTTCTGTTTCCTCTTTGAAGGTGGTCTCAATTACCCCAGCCCGGGTAGCCCCAATTCCCTTGGCATAAGCCAAAGCAGTATTCATGGCCTTGCCTGTAGCATCTTGCTCTATCGCTACCAGGGAAGGAACCCCGGCACCATCCTCGTACATCCGCCGTACCAAATGCCCGGGACCCTTAGGAGCCACCATAAATACATCGACATCTGGCGGAGGAACGATCTGGCCGAAGTGAATATTGAATCCATGTGAAAACACGAGAGCCTTGCCAGGCTTCATATGAGGGGCAATGCTGGAACGGTAAAGAGCTGCTTGCGTTTCATCTGGTACCAGCATTTGGATAACATCAGCGTTCTTCGCCGCATCCTCTGCGATCAAGGGCTCGAAACCAGCAGCTTCCGCTCTCTTCCAGTTCTCAGAGCCAGGGATATCGGACACCACAACCTTGACACCGCTGTCCCTCAGGTTCTGGGACTGAGCATGCCCCTGGCTTCCGAATCCGATCACGGCTACTGTTTTTCCATCGAGAAACTTGAGATCTGCATCCTGTTCATAAAAGATTTTCATTAGTTTAACGCTCCCTTTCTATTCTTCTTCGTACTTGGGTCCCCGCACCATAGCAATTTTGCCGGTGCGTACCAATTCTAGTATTCCAAATGGTTTGAGCGACTTTTCAATCGCCTTAATTTTACCCTCATCACCTGTACACTCAATGATCAGTGTGCTCTGGCCGATGTCTACTATACGCGCCCGGAAGATATCAACGATCTGCATGATCTCCCCGCGAACCACTGGTTCAGCCTTGACCTTAATTAACATCAGTTCCCGGTCCACATGCTCATCATCTGTGATATCCCGCACTTCAATAACATCAACCAATTTATCAAGCTGCTTGACTACTTGTTCGATCACCTGATCATCACCATCGGCAACAATGGTCATACGGGAAACGTTCGGGTCATGAGTCTGGCCTACGGCCAAACTCTCGATATTGTAGCCCCGCCTGCTGAAGAGTCCAGCAACTCGGGTCAGAACACCTGGTTGATTTTCTACTAATACTGCAAGTATATGCCTCATTTTCCTGCCCCCCCCATCATCTTTGTCAGGGACCCCCCAGGAGGAACCATGGGGTAGACATTTTCATCCTGGGATACCACGAAATCGATGATTACGGGTCCCGGGTGGTTAAACGCCTGCTCCAATACAGGCCGCACATCTTCCGGACGGTGTGCACGCAGCCCCTTAATCCCATATGCTGCTGCGAGTTTAACAAGATCAGGCACCGGGAGCAGCTCTGTCTGGGAATACCTCTTATTATGGAAGAGTTCCTGCCACTGCCGTACCATCCCCAGGTAACCATTATTCAGAATGGCAATTTTAACGGGGAGCTGGAACTGGACAATAGTGGCAAGTTCCTGCAGGTTCATTTGGAAACTACCATCACCAGAGACATTGACCACTAACTCATTGGGAAGCCCTAACTGAGCACCCACAGCTGCCGGAAGCCCAAATCCCATGGTCCCTAGGCCGCCAGAGGATATGAAGCAGCGCGGCTTCATCACTTTATAGTACTGGGCAGCCCACATCTGGTTTTGCCCTACCTCGGTAGTGATCACTGCCTCCCCCTTGCTCAGTTCACAGATCTGCTCAATCACATACTGGGGCTTAATCTCATCCCCATCCTGGGTATATGACAGGGGGTAATCCTTCTTCCAGGAAGCAATCTGCTGCAGCCATCTTTCAGTCTGAGGCACTTCAACCCGAGGCAGCAGTTCCTGCAGCACCATTTTGACATCACCATTCAAGGGATAATCCACATGTACATTTTTACCAATTTCAGCAATGTCGATATCAATATGGACCACCTTGGCATGGGGTGCAAAAGTGTCGAGGCTGCCTGTCACCCGATCATCAAAGCGGGCACCCACAGCAATAACCAAATCACTATGTGAAATGGCATAGTTGGCACAAACGGTACCGTGCATCCCCAGCATCCCCAGCGACAAAGGGTGATCCTCGGGAATAGACCCTTTACCCATCAAAGTTGTGGTCACCGGAATGCACGCTTTTTCCGCAAGCTTTTGTAGATCATCTGCTGCCCCCGAGGAGATAACACCCCCACCAGCATAGATCACCGGCTGCCGGGAGAGCCCAATGGCTTTGACCGCCTGGTAAATCTGGGCGGCTTCCGGTTCTCCTGGAACATGGTATCCCCGGAAAGAAATCTGCTTGGGGTATGAATATTCTGCCAGTGTTGTCTGGATATCTTTAGGGAGATCGATCAAGACCGGGCCAGGCCTTCCCGTTGTGGCCAGGTGAAAAGCAGAACGAATAGTACAAGCCAGTTTGTTCACATCTCTGACCAGATAACTATGCTTGACAACAGGGAGAGTGATCCCGGTAATATCTGCCTCCTGGAAGGAATCACGTCCGATAGCAGGTAAGGCCACCTGCCCTGTAAAAGCCACCATGGGAATAGAGTCCATACAAGCAGTAGCGATACCCGTAACCAGGTTGGTTGCTCCAGGACCTGATGTAGCAATCACAACACCAGGCCTGCCTGTTGCTCGGGCATAACCATCCGCGGCATGGGCAGCAGCCTGTTCATGCCGAACCAGGATATGCTTGATCGATGAGTCATACAGTTTATCATAAAGCGGGATCACAGCGCCCCCAGGATAACCGAAAATAATATCTACGCCTTCCTCTTCCAGGGCCTTAACAATGATCTCAGCACCGGTCAGCTTCATCAGTTCTCCCCCTCTCCTTAGAACCATTGAGCAGCACTGCGCCTTTACTTGCCGAGGTAACAAGCCTTGCATAGCGGACAAGATACCCGGTCTTAACCTTAGGTTCGGGAGACAGCCACTCACCGCGCCTCCTCTCCAACTCCTGGTCATCTACCAGGAGATCCAGTTTGCGGGCGGGGATGTCGATGCTGATCAGATCCCCTTCTCTAACCAAAGCCAGCGGACCCCCTTCTGCAGCTTCCGGTGAAACGTGACCAATGGAGAGGCCGGAGGTGCCACCAGAGAAACGACCGTCGGTGACCAGCGCACACGCTTTGCCGAGGCCCATCGATTTAAGGAAAGTCGTCGGGTAGAGCATTTCCTGCATCCCCGGCCCGCCTTTTGGCCCTTCGTAGCGGATTACGACCACGTCGCCTGCCACCACTTTGCCGCCGAGGATCGCGTCAACCGCCTCATCCTGGCTTTCATACACTTTGGCCGGGC
>CALGIY010000211.1 GCA_937914965.1 uncultured Thermoanaerobacteraceae bacterium
GAGCGCGGCGGGCTCGAGCCGGCCGCGGACCCGCTCACCGTCGATGAAGAGGTCCCTCCCAGCCAAATCTTCACAGACCCAAGCAACCAAAGAACCCGTTCCTTCCTGACCCGGGTGATGTAGTGATAAAACAGGCCGGCAGCAAAACACTGCCGGCCTGTTTTTTATCTGGCATTTTAAGATAACTATTACTCTTCCTTGTCCTCTTCCGTATACGGCATGGGATCATAACCGGAATCTTTTCCGGCCCCACAGCCCGGTCCATATCCCAGGCCGTAATCAGGAGGACAGGGCCATTTATCGGGACAGGGCTTATATGGGTCCTTACAGGGTTCGTGCCTATCCATCTCCATCAGCATGCGCAGGGTTTCGATTTCTTCTTTTTCTCTTCGGATCATCATGTGGATAATACATTTGCAGTGATGGCTGGGCACCATCTCGGCAATTCTTTGCCATAACTCGATTTCAGCTTCATTCAACTTGATTATACGCTTTAAATTGTCCTGCCAGGATCCAGTCATTTTGCATCCCTCCTTTTGTTATTCTTTTTTCTCTTTTTCCGCGTCTTTTTGATAAGGGTAATAACCGCCGGGTGGATACATTCCATCAGGGTCGGGGCAAGGCGGTTTCTTGTAGGGCTCCCCGCAGCAAGCATACAGAGTATTCCAAAACTCCGCATCCTGGGCCTCTTCTTTGATTATTCCAAGCAGTGCCTGTCGGACGGGAGGTGGTGCTGTCCGAGCGGCCATTGACAGCAAACGTATTTCTTCGAGGTCATACTCCAGAGCTTTTTTCAGCAGATGATGCATTTAAAATCCCCCTTTCCGAAATCTATTCTAGGTCAGCTTATGCAGCAAGATGGGATATTGTTCCATAGTATCCCAAGTTAGTTCCATATACAGGAAGTTCTTGACATAAAATAATATATATAGTATTATTAATAAAATTATATATTTTGACCATTAACGCTGAATTCTCCTGAGAGAGAAACGGGGAAACCATATTTTGGGGTGAATCCGTGCACTAAAACAGCAAAAAAGAGTGCATGGTAGGGTTACCTTACAACCCGAACCCGTCAGCTAACCTCGTAAGCGTGGGAAGGTATGCCAGAAAAGGCTTTGATTTGGTCCTTAATCGCTGCCCTCATACCACTGTACTTTCTGGGCAGCTTTTACACTTCAAAAACCATCCTGCGCGAACAAGTACCTCTCCTTGAAGTTAAGTATTTTACCCCGATTTATCTGGTATCAATTACAAACGAATCTGACAGAATTAGCAGCCCGTCCAGCAAAATCGGTTACGAATGAGTACCCTTAACCAGTGAAACTCTCTTTTCCGATGGTATGCCACCTCTGATCATTAAAGGGACCCACCTGAGGAAAAGCGCAGTATAAGTACATAGAAAGGATGGTGGAGCTATATGGCTATTGAACACAAGGAGGTTATCGTTCAGCACCCTCAACATCTCCACGGGTGTAGTGACAGCAGCACCCGAAAACAGCATGCTCTGGAGAGGTCTTTAGAATTAAAGGAGAAAATTAAGGAATACCTGAACAAAAAAGATGAGATCCAGACCGGCTTCGATCTGGTGGAGAAGTATAATGAGGCGCGCTCTCTCATCCTGTCTAACCTGGGAGCTAGCGGTGAGGATTGGGACGACTGGAACTGGCAGCTAGCCAATAGAATTAGCACTGTAGATACCCTGTCCCATTTTGTTGATTTAACAGGTGAAGAAAAAGATGATCTTTCTGGAATAAGCCAGCACCTGCGCTGGGCGCTCTCTCCTTACTACATGGCCTTGGTAATGTGTGATCAACCCCATGGGGGCATCTGGAAGCAGGCGATCCCCAGCAAACTGGAAATCACCGATACCAATGGAAACGATGACCCCATGGCAGAAGGCTGGACTTCTCCCGCCCCTGGGGTAACACGGCGCTACCCAGACCGCATGATCATCAATGTTACCAACAAATGTGCCATGTTCTGCCGCCACTGCCAGCGCAGGCGCAATATCGGGATCAAAGATTCAAACAAACCGCGCTCGGTGCTGGAGGCGGCACTCAAATACGTGCGGGAAAATGAAGAAATCCGTGATGTGCTGATCACTGGCGGAGATGCCCTGCTGCTCAGTAACCAGACACTAGATTGGCTGCTGGGAGAACTGCACAGCATTCCCCATGTGGAAATCAAGCGCCTCGGCACCCGTACCCCGGTGACACTCCCCCAGCGGATTACACCGGAACTTTGCGCGGTTCTGGAAAAGTACCCGCCCATCTATATCAACACCCAGTTCAACAACCCGCTGGAGGTAACACCCGAGGCCAAAAAGGCATGCGACATGCTCGTCAAAGCTGGAGTAGTGCTGGGGAACCAGGCTGTACTGCTGCAGGGTATAAACAATAACCCCTATGTGATGAAAAAGTTGAACCAGGAGCTATTAAAGATCCGCGTCCGCCCCTACTACATCTTCCATGCTAAAAATGTGAAGGGCACCAGCCACTTTATCACTCCCATTGATGATGGACTGGAGATCATGGAACACTTGCGGGGCTACACCTCCGGGTTGGCAGTGCCAACCTATATCATCAATGCCCCCTACGGCAATGGCAAAACCCCCATCGCCCCCAACTACCTGTTGGGAAGAAGGGGAAACCAACTGCTCCTAAGAACCTGGGAGGATAAGATTATCCCTTACGATACACCTTAAGGTGTGTCAAGGGGACGGTCCTTTTGACAACTTCGCGACATGAAGACGGTTACGCTGTCCAGAATGGTGGTTAGTCGTTAGTCGTTGGAAAAGGACAGAGAGCATGAAGACGCTTTCCGCTGTCCAGGACAGAGTTATGAGAAAGCAGTAAGTAATAGGTTCTTAAGACAATAAAGCAAACCAGGTACCGTAAGAAGAAAAGCGCCTGCAGTTCAACGCAGGCGCTTTTTCATAACATTATGAGCATAGATCTCGAGATCATCATTCAGGGGGTCCAGGTGGACATCCCCGCTGCTGCGATAAAGAGCTTTAGTCAGTAGGAGGTCGGCTAGATGAGGGTTTTTAGATAACAGAGGTCCGTGCAGGTATGTGCCCAAAGCATTCTTGTACCTGGCTCCCTCTGTTTTATCCTCCCCATTGTTCCCGTGCCCCTTGATTACCCGGCCGAGAGGCTGTGCTTTTTTCCCCAGGTAGGTACGCCCAGGGTGGTTCTCAAATCCAATCAAGGTATCAAGGGGTGCTCCCCCTAACCTTTTTATTTCATCCTGAAGGTCAGGCGCTGTCTCCAAGAGAATATTCCCCTGGAGTCTTTCGGGCACTTCCTCTGTGTAAGCATCAAAGATGCCTACCCCTGGAAGCACCGTGCCATCCTGCTTTTTGAAGCTGAGCCCCAGCAGTTGATAGCCAAGGCAAATGCTCAAGAGAACAGATCCATTTTCTACAGCCTCAAGGAGAAAAGGGCCCTTTTCCAGCAGGTCTTTATATACTGGCCCCTGGTCAGTCCCCCCTCCCAGGAAGATAAAATCATAATCTGTGAAATGCACCTTTTCAGGAAGAGAAATATAATCGATCTCAACCTGAATGCCGCGCCACTCAGCCCGTCGGCAAAAGATCAACATGTTTCCTTGATCACTATGCAGATTGAGCAGGTCAGGATAGAGATGGCATATTTTCAACTTCACCCTTTACCGACCCCTTCTTTTTTTCAATAGTTTTGCGTAATTATAAAGAGTTGAATACGAAGCCAGAACAAAATATTCCTCAGCGCCTTGAACCCCAAGAATCTCTAGACTCCCCCGGCACCCAGGCTCCAGGACAAGTTTCACCAAAGGAACTCCGGCATACTTCAAGCGAACGGCAATATCCCCGGCACGCCGCCCGGAGCAGATGATCTTTTTAATTGATGGGTGGTCAAGCATAGAGAAGTCAGCATCCCAGAGCCAGGAGACATCCCTACCATCAGCAGGCATGTCGTTGATGGCAATTACGAGGGCCTTTTCCCCCTCTTTTCGTAAAATTGTTTTCATAACCTCATTCACACCAGCTGCATTTTTGATCAGAGCCAGTGTACAGGAACGGTCCTGAAATAAAAACTCCTCCATCCTACCGGTGGCCGGGGCATACTTCTGGATGGTAGTAGCAATAATGTCATTGGAAACCCCCATAGTGATGGCTGCCGCACTTGCTGCCAGGATATTGTAGATGTTGTAGAACCCCCGCAGCGGAGCCTGCAGCCGCGTAACCTTTTTATATGAACACACTGCCCCATGTTCCCCTTCTTTCTCTTCTTCAAAAAAGCAGAGAGAAAACTTCAGAAAATCTTCATCCTGTACATCGGTGACCAGGAAGTCAGGGGTGGGCCTTCGGAATGTGCACTGCGGGCAGTAATAATCACCGAGCTGGCCGTAGTGATAATAGTAATAAACAAGGGGCTCCCCGCAGTCGGGACAGTGCTGCCCCTCCCTGGTGTTGCCTCCCCCATTTGCTTCTCTATCTAGGCGCTTCCCTTTGATTCCGTAGTGTTTGACAGCAGATCGACCGCGGCCGGCGGTTACCACCAGGGGATCATCAGCGTTGAGCAATAGAGCCGTCCGGGGAAGCCCGTCAAGAGATTGGCGCAGCAAAGTGACATTGTGGTCAAGACTGCCGTAGCGGTCCATCTGATCACAGAAATAATTGGTGACGATAACCAGACCTGGCTTTGTAGAGGGAAAAATCCCCCCCACACTCCCCTCATCCACCTCTAGAATGGCGACCGGACTACGGGCCACACCCCCTAGGGTACAGTCTTTGATCAGCGCCGTTGCTACACCAGAGAGCATATTGGCTCCCTCGGAATTGCTTGCAGCTGAGATACCTGAAAACCGCAGGATGTGAACGAGCAGGTTGGATGTGGTGGTCTTACCGTTAGTACCGGTCACAGCAATAATCTTTTCATAGGACGGCGCCAGTGCACTTAACATTGATGGGCAGATCTTTAATGCAACAGCACCGGGAAGAGAAGTCCCCGGATAGCGGAAAAGTCGACAGAAAAAAGCAACAAACCGCCCTGCCAAAAAGGCGGTCCAAAAGCTCAGTCCCTTGCTCACATTCTGCAGATCTGTATTCATAATTCCCCTTCCCTTCACCAGAAAGCCGTACAGCACCAGATTTTATGTACATTATAACAGCTTGTTCCGCCCGATAAAAGGAACCTGTCAGATAATTAGGACAAAGCTCCCCCCTTACTCCGGGGTTCCTGATCCGGCAGGGCCAGTGCAAGTAAAAAAGCAGGAATTGGCAGCAAACAGACTACCTTGAGAACCGCGGGAATCCCCCAGGCATCAGCTGCAGCACCGAAGGCCAAACCACCCAAGGCGCCAACCCCAAAAGCGAAACCTAAAATCAAACCGGAAGCCAGTCCAACATGATGGGGGAGCATTTCCTGGGCATATACGATAGTGACAGCAAATGTGGAAATAAGTATAAATCCGCTCCAGGCAGCCAACAGCAGTGACCAAATTCCAGAACTATGCAGCAGAAACAGCCAGAGGGAAGGAATGATCAGGAGGAAAGAAAGCATAATAACCTTTTTTCTTCCAAAGCGATCTGCTATGGGACCGCCAAAAATTGTTCCTACCGCCCCAGATAAGAGAAAAACGGACACCAGGAGAGCAGCGAAATGACTATCCCCATGCAAGTGATCCACAACATAAAGAGGGATGAAGTTGGTCAGCCCGATATGAATAAAAGAACGCAATATAACAATCATCACCAGCAGGAAAAGGGAGAAAACCACACCCCTGGTAAGCTCACTTTTCAATCCCTGATTACTTGTTTTCTCCGGGATAGATGCCCTCTGGTCAGCAAGCCGGCGTAATGACGGTAGGGACCAGTTAGCTAGAAGAGCAATGATTAGGGCAGGAATAAGTAATCCAACCATCCCTTTACGACCGGACAGGTCCAGCAGAAAAGTGGCAAAGAGAGGACCCAGGCCAAACCCGACATTACCGCCGACAGAATAGATGGACAGAGCAGTTGCCTTCTTCTCCCCGCCGATCAAAAAAGCTTGTTTAGATGCCTCGGGATGATAGGCGGCGGTTCCAATACCACTCAGGGCAATTCCGACCAGAATCAGGAGATAGGTGGGCGCAACACCTGCCATGGCCATCCCCAGTGCAGATACGATGCACCCCACGGGAAGCAGCCAGCGGATCGACCTGCGGTCGCTCCAAATCCCGAAAAGGGGCTGTACAACTGAGGCGCTCAGATTGGAAACTAGAACAATGGCGCCCAGCGATGTATAAGAAAGAGCAAATTCTTCTCTAAGTACTGGAAGGAGAACGGGCAAGGCCCCCCCGACCAGGTCAGTTAGCAGATGACCCAAACTCAAAATAACAAGCAATAACCACTGCAATGATCGGCCTGAGGCCTTACACCCCCTCATGTTACTTCCTCAACTGTATAATCATAATCCACAATTAAATAAGATGCAAGAAACATGTCTTGCATCTTACCTCCCCTAGCGGCATGGTGACCATTTTTTAAGGTCAGGCCCTCTGCAGTAATCCGCTCATGATCATGTCAATCTCAGCTGCATCCGCAGCCTCCTGCTCTCTCCTCAGTTCACTGGTCAAAAGTTGTCCAGACTCCAAGAAAGAAAGGGCACTTTCAAACCGGTTGACCAGGATCTGATTGATCTTGCTGTACCTTTCCTGGGCATCCTCCGGTTCTTTCACCCGCCCGCTCCAGATCATGTCCATGCGGTCAAAAACGACATTTGTCAGGCGGCGCATGAGATCCGCTAAAGCTGCCACACCAGCATCCTGGTAAGGTGTTGTTCCCTCATAGAAAGAGTTTACATTCTGCAGTCGTCCCTCACTCTTGAGCTGTTCGAAAGCAGTGGTACCCATCAGTATAATCT
>CALGIY010000212.1 GCA_937914965.1 uncultured Thermoanaerobacteraceae bacterium
ATAAAAAAAGAGGTAAGGTTGTTGCCCTGAAAGATACCAGCGGCGTAACTAAAGCTGATGGTGAGACTTACCAGTTGATCATGAAGGACAAGGAGCGGCTGTTATCTCAGGATGTGCCTCTACGCTTTATCTTCAGTCATTCGGCTCTGAAAGAGGGATGGGACAACCCGAATGTATTTCAAATCTGCTCCCTGCGTGAAATGGGCACTGAGCGTGAACGCCGCCAAACTCTGGGTAGGGGTTTGCGTTTGCCGGTGAACCAAAATGGAGAGCGGATCTATGATGACAATATCAACCGGTTGACTGTAATTGCCAGTGAATCCTTTGAGGATTATGCACGGGGGCTCCAGGAAGATATTGAAAACGATGTTGGCGGGGGCTTTAAGTTCGGGCGTATAGCAAAGATTGCTTTTGCCAGGCTTATTGACGATACTACTGAAGAGCCTATTGGCCAGGAAGCATCGGAAAAGATCTGGCAGGCCCTAGTAAAGGAAGGCTACTTGGATGAACATGGTGATATTACCGACAAATTTATTCCGGAAAAAGAGGGCTTCCAGTTGGAACTTTCTGCTGAACTGGAACCGCTGTGTATGGCTATCACCGATGAGATGAAGCGCTATATCTTTAAGAACCGTGTAGTAGATTCCCGGCAGTACTCTGAAATACAACAAGCGCATCGAGCTGAATGAGGAGTTCCAGGTTATTTGGCACAAGATCAACAAGAAGACTCGTTATTCGGTTGAATTTGATACAGATAAGCTTATTGCATCTGCTGTTGAAAAAATAAAGAAAATGGAGAAAATCCAGCCAGTACGGATTCTGATCGATAAAACAGAAGTGGATATCAGTGAAGCTGGTATTGAGGAAGGTAGGGTCGTAGAGAGCCGCATTAAATTTGCCATGGGTCATCGTTATCTACCAGATATCCTTTCCTATTTACAGCGGGAAACTGAACTAACCCGGGGTACCTTGGTGGAGATACTTAAACGATCACACCGTCTGAAGGAATTTACTGTTAACCCCCAGGCTTTTATGTCGGAGGTGGCCAAATTGATCAACCTGGCTCTTAAAGAAATGGTTGTTGACGGCATCAAGTATGAGCAGTTGGAGGGACAGTATTACGAGATGCGGCTTTTTGAAGATAAGGAGATCGAAGAATATTTATCCCGTCTCTATAAGGTGCATAGTAAGGATAACCGCACTCCATATGATTACATACCTTGTGATTCTGGGGTAGAAGAGGAAATTGCAAAAAGGCTTGATACCGACCAAAATGTCAAGTTTTTCTGCAAACTGCCCCGCTGGTTTACTGTACCGACCCCGCTGGGCAGCTATAATCCCGACTGGGCAGTGGTGACTGAAAATGAAGAGAAACTCTATTTGGTACGGGAGACCAAGAGTACCCATGACCGTTACGGGCGCAGGGAAACTGAGAATCTCAAGGTAGACTGTGGTCAAGCCCACTTTGATGCTCTTGGTGTTAATTTCAAAGTGGCTACAAGCATTCATGAGGTGCTGGCGAAGTAACTAAAAAAACTCCCCCCGCTTTCTTTTAGGGGGGAGTTTTCATCGTCATGGGATGGGCTTCAAGCATTCCTGTTTATTTATTCCTCATAAATAAAAATGTCCTCAATAGACATGCCGAAATATCTGGCTATTTTAAAGGCCAAGATAATCGACGGATTATAACGCCCATTTTCCAGCGAGCCTATGGTTTGCCTTGATACTTCTAATGCTTCAGCTAATTCCTCTTGTTTTATGCCTCTTTCTTTCCGTAGTTCTTCTAATCTGTTTTTCAAAAAACCACCCCTTGTTGACGAAAAGCATGCTTTACATAGAGTATAATATCATTCTTTCTTACTAATGTAAAGCACGCTTTCCATATGTATTGAAAAATTTGATTATGGCTTATGCCTTCCGCCACAGTGACAGTGGGCCTGGACCCGTGGTCCCTTGTCCTGGGGAGAGGGGAACCTGAAAGAAGTGTCGGCAAGGGGTATCGCATCTGAGAAGGTATTTGGTGAAAGTTGCCAATATATATTTGGTATGCTATCTTTTAACAAGCAATCTCTATTAGATGAGGGTGTGGTAAATGTGAGGCGCAGCGCTGGATTGGTATTGTTGATGATTACGCTGTTTGCTGCTTTTGCTTTTAGTTCTGGCTGCAGGGAGCGAACAAAGACTCCTCTTGTAGAGCAGCAAAAGGAAACGCTATTCCGACCAGTGTTCTGCGCCTTTTATGTCAATGGCCGGGGCCAAGGTTCGTCTTTTGCTTCCCTCCAGGAGCATCAGGGGTTGATCGATGAACTGTCCCCCCTCTGGTATCGCCTGCGTGGTGATGGGACACTTGATGCCGAGGTGGATGGTGAGGCATTGGAACTGGTTCGGGAAGAGGGTATCAAGGTGATCCCCTTGGTCGCTTTGGCGGGTAACAAGAGCAGTGTGGTCTTTACCGACCCGGTGGTCAGGGAGGCGGCGGTGGCTAATATCAGTAGAGTTGTTCGGGAAAATGGTTATGACGGTATTAATCTGGATTTGGAGATGATCAAAACCGCTGGTCGGGACTACAGTGCTGAGAGAGAGGGGCTGGCCTCTTTATTAATGGAACTGCATCAGGAATTGAAGCCCTTAGGAAAGAGGCTTGATGTTTGTGTGACACCTCCTGTAGAACCACCTTCCCACCTGGCACCCCTTTATGATCTTCCGAAACTTGCTCAGGCAGTGGACAGGATAGTGCTCATGACCTATGATTTTCGCCACAGTGGAAGTGCACCTGGTCCTGTGGCACCCCTGCCCTGGGTTGAGGCGAACCTGAAAGAAGTACTTTCAATGGGTACCGCACCGGAGAAGGTATCCCTGGGTGCTGCAGCCTATGGTTATGACTGGACCGTTGGGGGCACTCGTGCGGTCGCCCGGGGAAGCCGGGAAATAGGGGAATTAGCTGCCGAACGAGGTGTTCAGGTATCCTGGGACAGGGAAAGCCAGGTGCCATATATAAACTATTCCGACCCTCAGATCGGCGACCGAGTGGTCTGGTTTGAAAATGGGGCTAGTGCTGCCAAAAAGTTTGAGATGGTCAAGAAATACAAACTGGCTGGCTGTTCTTTCTGGCGGTTGGGTTTTGAGGGTGAAGACTTTTGGGATGAGGCTGAGAGAGTAGTATTGGAGTGAGCTGCCGAAGTGGCATCAATGGATTCGTAGTAGATAAAGCCATAAAGCAATAAAATAAATCAGGTACTCTGTTAGATGAAGCATTTGCGATGAAGGTGAATTGGCTGAAGATGCAACTTGTAAGGAATGCCTACAAGTTTGGCAAGAAGCAAAACGAAAGGTTCAACGGAAGCTAAAATTTGATTTGGATCAGGCCCAGGGAGTGCTATTAGAGCTAGGTGCCTGGAGTGAGCTCATTATCTGCAGCAGGCCCTTCGCAATAAAGCAATAAAGCAAACCAGGTACCGTTAAACGAATCTGAGGATGAGCCAG
>CALGIY010000213.1 GCA_937914965.1 uncultured Thermoanaerobacteraceae bacterium
CTTAACATTTAAAGGAAATAAATTGCCTGACAATGTAAAAACCATAGATGGTAAATTATTAAACTTTGCTCTACCATGGGGTTATGCCGATAACCATCCCAACCACTCTGACTTAAGTAACTTTAAAATTGAGTGGGCTGTAAATGAAGAAGGTATTCCTGTTGAATTAGATTCTATTGACTTTATCCGCATTTATACAGGGGTAAACCAATATGCTGGAATAATGGGAGAAATTTCAACCGAAATTCAAACTATAGAAGTATTACATACTAAATAAAAGAAGTATAAATTTAAAAAGATTTAATTATGAAACAAAAAAAGTTATTTTTATTAGTTACTTTATTTTTAAGTATTTCATTTTTATCAAGCTGTTATTGGTAATTTCTCCAGGTATTCTTCCTCTCTTGGCCAGAGGTTTACCGTTGACCTCCTTCAGGTCAAGGGTCATGTCGATGGGACGGGCAGCAGAAATATAGCTTCCTACACCAAAAGCATCCGCACCGGCCTCGCTTAAAATCTTGATACGCTCTGGACCAAGCCCTCCAGAAACAAAGATGCGCACCTTTGGAAAGCCTTTCTGATCAAGGCGTCCTCGCACCTCCTTGACCAGATCTGGGGTGACACCTCCCCGCTCACCTGGGGTGTCCAGGCGGACACCAGCAAGATCTTGCCCCAGGCCTTCGGCAACCCTGAGTGCCTCCTCAGCTTCATCTTTAAATGTATCGACCAGCACTGTCCGCGGTGCATCGGGGGGCATCAATTCATTGTAGGCCACAGCAGCCTTGACTGTATCCCCAATAATCAGGATCATGGCATGGGGAATAGTGCCTTGTGGTTCGCGTCCAGCTAGTTTCGCTGCAAGAATACAGCTTGCCCCATCACACCCTCCGATGATAGCAGCCCTCTCCATCACCGGGGCCACTGCCGGGTGAATATGGCGTGCACCAAAACATAAAACCGATTTATCCTGGGCAGCATCTTTGACTTCCCTGGCCGCAGTTGCCCAACCCGATGAACTTGCCAGGAAACCAAGAATGGGTGTTTCATAAATACCGAACTGCGCATATGACCCTTTGATACGCAGCACTACATCTTTGGCCTGCATCGGTGACCCCTCAGGGAGTGCCCAGACTTCCACATCCTTATCAATGAACAGATCCATTACCTCTTTAATACCTGCAAAAACTCCGTCCCTACGGCAGAACACTTCCGCGGTTACTGGAGTGTCTACAATACCCATCTTGCTTAAAATCTCGTGGGTCCGGACAAAATAAACATCTGTTGTTGCACCAGACATGATCTCTTCCGGGGTGGCAGAATAAAACTTACGTTCCGGTGCTATTTTGATTTCTGCAACCCTAGCCAATGAATGGATCAGGGATTCATCCATTCTGCATACCCCTTTCACAAATGAAATATAATGAAATATAATGTTCTTTTCGCCAAAATACTCCTGGTTTCCTTTCTTATTCATACAAGTATTTATAGATTTCATAATTGCGCAGTACAGATTTGATATAACTCCTGGTTTCCGGAAAAGGAATATTATTCAGATCGTTTGCTGTACCCTTCCACTGCCCGGTTTTCATCCATTTACCCACATTACCCCTCCCGGCATTGTAAGCAGCGAGCGCTGCCACCATGTTACCGTCAAATTCCTTAAGGAGATTGGAAAGATACCAACTCCCGATCATCATATTGACTTCCTTTTGGTAAAGCATTTCCGTTTGATAATTATCGAATTCGATCTGACCAGCAACCCATTTTGCTGTACTAGGCATAACCTGCATTAGGCCAATCGCTCCCGCATCTGAACAAGCCTGTGGGTCAAAGCTGCTTTCCACCTTAATCACAGCCACCAGCAGAAAAGGGTCTACACCGGAGTTTACTGCCACCTCGGTTGTTTCTTGTTGATATGGCCAGGGGTGGGAAAGTTTCCAGAACCACTTTGCCTGGAGAAGGTAAATAACACCAATGAAGATTAAGAATATAATCAATAGTGATCTAAGTCGCTTGATTTTTATAACCATTCCAAAAACTCCAATTCACGGGGATTGTGTATCTTCAAGAAAGGGTCATCTCCTGCCAGATCCCCTCTACTTGTTTTTTCGTCTTATCAAGGCTATATCTGTTATCGATCACCCGGTCCGCTCTCTTTAGTTTTTCATCCAACGGCATTTGTGCTTTCATCCGGAGCTTGGCTTCCTCCGCTGTTATGTTGTCTCTCTTCATCAGCCGCTCAAGCTGTATGGCAGGATCAACTGCTACCACCCAGACCTCATCAACCAGTCTGTCCATCCCTAATTCCAAGAGGATAGGCGCTTCTACGACCACTATTCCCTTGATACCAGCGGTCCGATGCTCTTGCACAAGCATTTCAATTGCTGCAGTGATATAGGGATGTGTGATCTTATTTAGTTTGTCCAATTTTACAGGATCCGTAAAAACAATCCTGCCGAGTTTTTTTCTCTTTAATGTCAGGTCGCTGTTCAAAATCCCCTCACCAAACTCATCAACAATCTGCTGCCACGCCGGTAGTCCTGGTTTCACCACCTGGCGAGCGATAAGGTCTGCATCAATAACTTGTGCACCAAGTTCTTTTAGGTATTCACTGACAAGGCTTTTTCCACTGGCAATCCCGCCAGTCAATCCTATTACAGGTCCCACAGCCAACCTCCAGATCTTTAGAAGATTTTGAGCAACCCCAGGATGCACAAAAGGGTACCAGCTAAAAGCGGCCCTTGTGACCGCAGCCAGCCCAGCGGTGAGGAACGGCCAAGATGTACTCCCAGTAGAATAAAGCCCTGCTGGAAGAGGCCTATGAGCAGTACGGTCCAGATCCCCCCCGAACCGGCCATTGCAGCTCCGAAAACCGCTCCGAGTGCATCCACTGAAAGAGCAAGAGCAAGCAAGAGTGATTCCTTGAGGCTGATTACTCCAGAAGCATCGATATCAGCATTGACTGGCTCTTCGAAAATCTTGATGATCACTGCCAGTGAGGCCAGCCGAAATTCAACCACTTTACTGACCCTTTCCTCTTCCCGGATAGAATCTTTATCCTTTTTCCGCAGGCGGAGAAGCCACAATAAACCTATGCATAAAAGAATCACTCCACCCAATTTTTCACTCCACACACCAGGAAGAAGATTAGCTGCAGCACCACCGCAGAAAACCGAAATGCTCACAATCAGCATAGAGGTGCACAATAATACCGCATACGACTGCAGGGGAATTCTTATCTTGCGTAGTCCATATGCAAACCCAGCACTGAAAGCATCCAAACTCAATGCAGTAGCAAAAAAAATTAAAGTCCAGAGATCCACCACCCATTTCACCTCCACCTACAACTTATTAAGCAGAAGTAAAGGTGGTGTTTGTCCTAAGTGTTTTCATCCTGAACTACTTTTGACAGTACACACAGAAATAGGTGCTGCGCCCTCCCTGCTTGATCCGGGAAATAGTATTCCCACAGCAGGGGCAGGGTTCTCCTTCCCTACCGTGAACTGAGAGCAGGTTCTGGAACTCGCCGCGGTTTCCGTCACCATCCACATAATCTCGCAGGGTTGTCCCGCGGTGCTTGATAGCCATTTTTAAGACATCCTTGATCGCCTGGTAAAGCCTTTTTTGTTCGTCAGTTTTCAGTGAATCTGCCAAACGCCCCGGATGCAGCCCAGCCTTCCAGAGGATCTCATTGGCATAGATATTTCCGATTCCGGCAATAAACGACTGGTTGAGCAGCAGTGCCTTCAGCTGTCCCCTTCTTCCTTTAAGCATACTTCGAAAAATTTCCAGTGAAAGTTGGGGATCAAGGGCATCATACCCTAGAACGCTGAGGGAGGAAAAACTATCCACCTCCCGGTAGGGCAGAAGGTGCATGGTTCCAAATTTCCGGACATCCTGGAAACGAATTTCTTTACCCTGATCCAAATAAAAAATAACACAGGTATATTTGCTGCAAGGAGCATCCGTCTCTGTAAAGATTAGCCGCCCGGTCATGCGCAGGTGGACCACCAAAACCCAGGACACACCGATCTCGATGAGCAGGTACTTCCCCCTGCGGCTGAAGCCAGTGATTTCCTGTCCTTCAAGACAATTAGCAAAGCTTGCTGGATCAGGCTTTTTAACGGTTTTAGCGTTGAGTACTGCCACCTTCTGGATCTTGCAACCTAAAGCTTTTGGTTCTAGGGAACGAAGGATTGTTTCCACTTCTGGTAGTTCAGGCATACTATCACTCCACGCTCTCCAGATCATCCCAAGTGGGCCCTACTTCGATACCCACCTTCAAGGGGACATCAAGTTCCAGTACATTCTCCATCCCGCTGCGAACAATGCAAATGAGAGTTTTAAGCTCCTCAGAAGGGAGTTCAAAGACCAGTTCGTCATGAACCTGCAAAAGCGGGCGTGCTGTTAAACCTTGTTCCTGTAAAACTTCATCTATCCGCAGCATTGCCAGTTTGATAATATCAGCAGCACTTCCCTGAATAGGGGTATTGACTGCAGTTCTTTCTCCAAAAGCACGCACATTTTTATTGCTGCTTAAAAGATCGGGTAGATACCTGCGCCTCTTGAAAAGCGTCTTTACATAACCCTTTTCTCTTGTTTCCATGATCGTTTCCTCGATAAATCTTCTCACACCAGGATACTGCTGGAAGTAGTTTTCAATATAGAGTGCCGCCTCTTGCCGGCTGACCCCAATATCCCGTGCAAGCCCAAAATCTGTGATGCCGTAGATAACCCCAAAGTTGATCCCCTTGGCCCTCCGGCGCAGATCAGGAGTAACATCTTCCGGTGCCACCCCAAAGATGGTTGCCGCAGTTCTGGTGTGAATATCCTTACCCTGCTGAAAATCTGCGATCAACCGGGGATCCTGGGACATATGGGCCATGACACGGAGTTCAATCTGGGAGTAATCCGCAGCCATCAAAATCCACCCTGGTTCTGATGGCACAAATGCCTTTCTAATCTTTCTTCCCAGTTCATCCCTAATAGGTATATTCTGTAGATTGGGCTCAGTGCTGCTCAGCCTCCCGGTGGCAGTGATCGTCTGGTTAAAAGTTGTATGCACTCTTCCTGTCCGGGGGCTAACCAGGTTCTGCAGGCCATCTACATATGTGGATTTCAGTTTGGTAAGCTGCCGATATTCCAGTAGCTTTTCGGCAATCTCATGGTGAGAAGAGAGTTTTTCTAAAACTGACGCATCTGTGCTGTATCCTGTCTTCGTTCTTTTGATGACCGGAAGCTTTAACTTATCAAAGAGAATCTGCCCTAACTGACGGGGGGAATTGATGTTAAAGCCTTCCCCTGCCATGGCATAAATTTCACCGGTTAGAGTTAGTAATTGTTTGCTGAGTTCGCGAGACATTTCTTCCAACCGGGCAACATCCAATTTAATGCCCCGTATTTCCATCTCTGCCAACACAGCAGATAGAGGCAGTTCTACATTATTGAAGAGGTCATCCAGTTCATCTCTTTCCAGCGACTCTCTCAACACCGGCCATAATTTTTTGATTGTAAGGGCGCACTGGGCCGCCCTGGTTTCATCCTGGGCAAAAGCAACCATCTGATTGAGGTGTTTCAAAGAACTCTCCTCAAGCGACGGGTTAGCAAGTGAAGAATTCAAAAGATAGGCAGAAAGCATTGTATCCCCCAAAACACCCTGGAGGCCAATATTGTGACGTCTGCACATGATTAACTCCGCTTTAGCATCATGACACCATTTTTCAATCTCCGGGTTAGCTAGGGCCGTATCTAAATAAGCAAGCATCTCTTCTCTTTGCTTTGTATCTGCGGGAAAGACTACGGCAGCATAGTTTTTACCCCAAGCCAGACCCAGAGTTGATAAAGATGCTTCATGAGGAGAAACCCCATTCCGATCAAAACAGAAAGCGCATTTCCCCTCATTCTTAATCTGATCAATGACCTGAACCAGGTCAGGTACAGCTGCAACCAAGTGGTAATTTTCACCCTCAGTAGGTGGGGTAATAGACTGCACAGGCATCTCTTCCTGGACATTTTTCAACATTGACTTAAACTCCAACTGCTGGTAGATTTTGATCAAAGCCTCATAATCAGGCTCTTCCACTATTAGCTCAGGAAAATCAATCTTTACAGGAACATCCTGGGCAAGTGTGGCCAACCTTTTGCTCATCAAGGCCTGGTCATGGTACTCATTTAAGAGGGATGCCATTTTGGGAGGCAGCTTGTCCAGGTTGGCAAGACACTCCTCAACACTATCAAACTGATCGAGCAGTTTGACCGCTGTTTTGATACCGATCCGCGGCACACCAGGAATATTGTCGCTCTGATCCCCCTTGAGGCCCTTAAGATCGGCAACCTGAGCGGGGTCAACCCCGTACTTCTCCTTAACCCCTTGTGGGGTAAAGCGCTCTAAATTACTGATACCCTTACGGGTGATCAATGCCGTTGTGTATTCAGATACCAACTGCAGCAGGTCGCGATCCCCGGATACAACTAAAGCCTGAATACCTTCCGCCTCAGCAGCCCGAACCGCCGCGCTGATTAGATCATCACCTTCATACCCCTCCAGTTCCAAAATCGGTATGCGCAGAGCACTGAGCACCTCTTTGATCAACGGGAACTGGGGCCGCAGTTCATCAGGTGTTGCTTTACGATGTGCTTTATAATCTTCATATATTTTATGTCTAAAGGTTACCCGGCTGTAGTCAAAAACGACCGCCAGGTAATCTGGCTGTTCCTGGCGAACAATCTTATGCAGCATGGTAGTAAAACCATAAACAGCGTTTGTAAAATATCCAGTTGTAGTAGTCAATAGCGGTAAGGCATGAAATGCCCTGTGCGCCAAACTATTACCGTCAAGAATTACAAGCTTCTTCATCCAATATCCCCCTAATTTCCCTTGCTCACATTAATGATTCCTTTAGTATCGCTGAGATTAATGTTTGTATCGAATTCCAAACAGAGTTTCTTCATCTTTTTTAAAATACGTGCTGCATCGTCCCCTTTAGCAGGGCGAGGCTGCTCATTTTCAATCATGGCCGGATACAATTCTATCTTCTGTAGTTCGCTCCCCTTAAAATATGTTTTGACCAGCAGGGTTTCCATGCACTTGGGACGGCGCTGTCTATCGTAGACAAAGTTCCCTAAACTGTAAGCAATCAGTGACCCGTTGTAAACTTCTATCCCCTGCAGGCAGTGAGGATGATGCCCGATCACCAATTTTGCTCCGGCATCCACC
>CALGIY010000214.1 GCA_937914965.1 uncultured Thermoanaerobacteraceae bacterium
CTCACTTTTCTTGTTGTCGCCGACCATCCGGTTATTTACAGTGTTCATGATCTCAGTTAGTGCAGCCGGACTTACCCGGTGGTAAAGGACAAGGGGAAGTATGGTAATGATATCGCTGATCATGACCTGGTTTCTTTTTCTTAGAGATGAGTGCAGGATAGCTGCCTGCCTAATGGCCTCCAGCGCCCTCAAACTCTCAATGTTGTAGTTAATATAAAGATTAGCCAGAAAGCCTGTCAGGTAGTCTGGCATGGCCAATTCGCTCTGCAACGCGATGTTTTCTAAGTTTGTTTTCAGTTGATCTATCTGATTTTGTTCTTGTGCGGAAAGCTCGCGGTCTATACTGTCTGTAGATTCATTGGAATCATGGGAGGTCAGGATATCGACAACTTCTTCTGCTGTTGAAGGCCTTCCCATCGGGATAACTAGGTCAAAGCGGTCTGAAAGCTGTCTCCTGATCTCAGCCAGCGGCCCTGGTTCCTCATCAGGGTTCGATGCTGCCCAGATTGAGGCTGCAACTGGAACCTCCACAACCGGGAGTCCGGTTTCCTCTATTTGGACGCGGCCAGGCTTGGTACCCATGGCATCGAGGAGGACATCTGTGATTTCTGGAGATGTATCTGCCAGGCGATTGATTTCGTCAATAAAGATGATGCCGCTGTGGGCTTGTGGGAGAATGCCAGGCAGAAGGGCGGCTTCAGGCGTAGTGCTATTCGTTAGTTTGCTGAGATCAATAGTTCCCGCCACTGTACCGATTTTTGCTGAATGGGAAATTTCCAGGAAGGGTATAGGGATTTCTTCAGTCTCTAGTTTGGAAATTTCCTCTGGTGTCATGTCTTTGTGCTGAGGGCAGTGTGGGTTATTTGGATCGCAGTTGTAGAGACACCCTTTAATCCTGGTGATTTTTGGGAGAATCTGCTTGGCGGAACGCATGATTGTGGTTTTTCCTGTCCCCCGAAGTCCTTCCGCATGGAGGTGGAGGGGAACTCCTTTTAAGGTGGAGACAAGGGACATTTCCACTGCTAAAAAAAAGGCATTATTACCGCTATGCCGGGTTAGTTGGATGTAATTTTTCATTAAGTTCTCCTTTCCCAAAAGAACCAAAATTCGACAAATTAATAGAGGGCTCCGCTGGGGAGTTCCTGATAGCGTTGCCGGCCGTTTGCTGAATTGGTCAAGCTTATGGATAGGAATGAACAATTATTCCATACTATTATATAGCGAAAACCTAGTAAAACAAACCACAAAAAATTGAAAGGGAGGTAAATGTCATGTATGGTTTCGGTCCCCCCTGGGGTACGCAGCCTAGTTTGAAGGCGATGGTTGAAGATATTGGTGTAGATTTCGACATTTTTTTTGATGGTCTTAAGAACGGTAAAACAGATGATGAACTAGCATCTCAATTAGGTGCCTCCACCGAGGCGATCAGGACTTTCCGGGAACACTTTGTTAAATATGGAATAGACTCGGTCATGGGGCAGGACTGATGGTGGTTGGTGGTCGTTTGGATGTATCGTTAATAGGAAGGGTGTGCCTGGGGAATATTAAGGGTGAGGTGATTGAGATGACAAGTTTCCGTATTCCTCATCCAGATATGAGTCCG
>CALGIY010000215.1 GCA_937914965.1 uncultured Thermoanaerobacteraceae bacterium
ATTACTCATGTAATGTACTATACCAGTTGATTATTTGGTTGTCAATGGTTGGAACGAGCGGTGGCGGTCACCAGTGGTGGGTGACGAAGTACCCAAGGGTATAATTGCAGGAAATTGCTTCCTGATGAGTGAATACTTTATTTACGGTGACTGTCACCGGAGGAAGTCACCAGAGGAAGGGGTGTGTTTTATGAAAAAGGTATCTACCGGTCAAGGAGGTGGAGTCATGCATCTTAAACACAGTGTTCTCGAGTTGGAGACCACGACGCGGGAGGAGCTTTACGATATCACTGAACGGGTCCGGTCAGAGGTGGAGCAAAGCGGCATCAAAAACGGGCTGGTTTCGATCTATGCCCAGGGGGCCACGGCGGCGATCATGATCCAGGAGGGCTGGGATGAGAGCGTGCAAAATGACGTGGTCACGCTGCTGCGCAAGCTGGTCCCACACGGCGGCTGGGAACATGACCGGCAGGACGGCAACGCAGACGCCCACCTCAAGGCAGGGCTGGTCGGCCCCGGCGAAACTGTCCCCCTCATCGACGGCAGACTGGGGCTCTCCACCTGGCAGAATATCTTTTTCTGCGAATTCGACGGCCCGCGGAAAATGCGCCGCGTTGTCGTGACCGTCATCGGCACCTAGCGTCTTTCTTGTTTAAACCCTCATAGCAAGCTCAGGGAAAATAGCGCCTCCCCTCGCAAAGGTACCGGTTACCAGCCGACTTTTGTCGAGTTCTTACCGGTTTATTTGAGATAGGCCATTGAAAGAACTAAACGGTCTGCTTCTTAAAAGGCTTCTTCCATTTTGTGCCCAGCATTTCATCAACTCTTTGCTCGATTATTTCTTGGTACCGGGGTTTTGACGGGTTAGGATGAAATACATACATACGAGCTTTCCAAGGCTAAAAGCAATAAAGCAAGCCTGACCCCGGTATGGCTACTTATACAAATAATTCCTCGTCATGGGCAGTTCATTGTTAATTCCCTTCTCCAGTAAAAACTGATGGACATCTATCGCCCGGTAGAGAAAGCTGTAGATACATGAATTTAGATAGATCCGCCACATACGAATAAAGGGCTCATCAAATATCTTCCGCACATTATCTAGATTCTTTTCGAAATTATCAGCCCAGAATTCCAGTGCCCTGGCATAATGCAGCCGTAAACTTTCCATATCCTTGATATAAAAATCATGTTCTGGCAGTGTGGACACCAGTTCCCTTATTGATGGTATATATCCTCCAGGGAAAATATATTTTTCTATCCAGGCATTGGTTGCGGTTTCAACCTGCTTGGTAATAGTGTGGAGCAAAAATACTCCCCCATATTTAAGCAAAGAATCAGCCTCAGCTATAAAATCAGGTATATTTGCCCTGCCTACATGCTCGATCATCCCTACACAAACAAGCCGATCAAACTTAGCCCCAGCAGAGGCCAGTTCACGATAATCTTGGAGCTTTACATCAACCAAGCCTTCTAAATTCTCGTTTTTGATTCTTTCTTTGGTTTTCGCAACCTGTTCCTCACTGAGAGTTACTCCTAAACTTTTGACACCATACTGCTTAGCAGCCCGAATGATAAGCTCACCCCATCCGCTGCCGATATCCAGTAAAGTCTGCCCCTCTTTCAGGTTCAGTTTTTTCAAGATGTAATCGACCTTGTTCATCTGCGCCTGGTACAGAGAATCTTCCGGATGTTCAAAATAGGCACAGGAGTAAGTCATACTTTCATCCAACCACAGACTGTAAAAATCATTCCCGATATCGTAATGATGTTTTATGTCTTTTCGGTTGCGATCAGCTGACTTGGGTATCAGTTTGGCGATTGTGCCCAATACCTTACTGTCCCTTTCGAATAGATCCCTATTTATGAAGACCACGTCCAAAATAGTGCGGAGATCTCCTTCGTAATCAACATCCCCTCTCATATACGCTTCACCCACACATAGGGAAGGATCATTAATAAACTCTTTTTCTGAAAGGGGCTTATTGATAACAGCAGTAAATTGGGGCTCACCTTCCCCAAAATGCTCAATACTGCCGTCCCAATATCTTACATTGAAAGAGCCGCCTTTAACATGTTCAAATAATTTGTTAAGAAAAAATTTTTGCATAATCTGCGAACTGCTCCTTTCCCTGGAATCTGAGTTATTTAAAAATGGCATCCTATTATTTGCTTCTATCATAGATACAAGAATTCCTACCTTCATTCCCGGAAAGTGGAAGGTAATGTGCGATAATGGCAAAGAAACAGAGTTAGCGCATACCCCAATATTTGATTCCATTTTATTTCGCAGATGCCAGCAGTGTTATCATTTATCCTATAAGAAGGAATTTGGGCAGTTGATGTCAAAGCATATCCTCTACACTATTTTTTGGGGGTGATTGTCTTTTGTATTTCAGTAGAAAAAAGTTTTTAACGACTCTTAGTGCTGTACTGATCTGCGGCCTGCTTTTCCCAGGCATCTCAGAAGCCGCTAGTTACACAGTGAAAAGCGGTGACTCGCTCTGGGCAATAGCAAATCGGTACAAAACTACTGTAGCCAAGCTTCAGCAGCTCAACAACATCAAAGGATCATTAATTTTCCCGGGACAGGTGCTGCGTATGAACAGCGAACCCGCCCAGAACACAACCCCGCCTGCTACCCAACCGAGTCAGCCAAGTGCTCCTAGCAGCAGCACTTACACAGTAAAAAGCGGCGACTCCCTCTGGGTGATAGCGAATCGGCACAATACTACTGTAGCCAAGCTGCAGCAGCTCAACAACATCACAGGATCATTGATTTACCCGGGACAGGTGTTACGTGTGAACGGTACACCCGCTCAGAACACAACACCACCTGCTACCAAACCAAGTACACCCGAGCCAAGTGCTCCAAGCAGCAGCACTTACACGGTAAAAAGCGGGGACTCGCTCTGGGTCATAGCGAATCGATACGGGCTCACGGTCAACAAGCTCATGAGCCTCAACAACTTAACGGGAACTATAATTTACCCCGGACAAGTGCTCAAAGTTGTTGAGGCTCATGAGTTTGTTGACCGTGAGCCCGTT
>CALGIY010000216.1 GCA_937914965.1 uncultured Thermoanaerobacteraceae bacterium
ATCGACGTACTCCTTAGAAAGTTTCCTAAATTCTTTCATATCTTTACAAGGTGGAAATCCATTGAGACATTCTGTTTTGAATAGATGAAAGAAACTTTCGATTGGCGCATTGTCGAGACAATTTCCTTTGCGAGACATGCTCTGTATAAATCCATCTTCAGAAAGCCTATCAGTATAATAATTTAGTTGATAATGCCAGCCTTGATCTGAATGTATCACTGGGTTGCTTCCTTTAGGTATAACTGTCGTTAATTCATTTAATGTATCCATAATTAATTTACTATTGGGACTATTACTTACTTGGAACGCTAGAACTTCTTTGCTTGCCTCGTCGGTAATTGCGGAAACATAAGCCCATTCGTTATCCCTTAAACGAACTTGTGTGACATCTGTATGCAGGACTTTAAAGGGCTCAGTTTCATTAAACTGTTGATGTAAAATGTTGTGTGCGACCTTTCCAACAGTTCCTTTATATGAGGAATACTTTCCATTTTTATGACGATTATAAAGATTTACTTGAACATTTAACTCATTCATCAAGCGACGAGCTACGGCATCTGCTATGTGAATATCTAGTTTAATTAATCCTTCTTGTACGCGACGATAACCGTAGGTTAGGCGTCCACGACATTTTCCACTTTCAGTAATTTTTAATATTTCAGTTTTTATATCTTTGTACTTATCTACATGATTTTTGATACGTTTACGCTCATCATGGTAAGTGGCCTTTTTAAGTCCAATGGCCTTAAGAATATCGCCTATCTTATACCGTTCTGCTTTTGGAAGAGACTCTTGTTCTACCCTGATCTGATCAACTATTTGTGTTTTTTTGCGTCCTTTGAAGTTCCGAACAGGGTCATTGATTTTTTTAAAATATCATTCTCCAACTTTGTGTCATATAATTCTTGATTCTTCTTTGCGAGTTCCTCGCGAAGTTGATCTAATTCATTCTTGTTTATTAAATGACGTAATTTCTTTTTATCATTTTTCACTTTGGATTTTCTGCCTTTCGGATGAGACTTCAAGGCTTCTATGCCATGTTTATTGAATGCCGTTCTCCAGGAACTAATCTGACACTTGTTAACATCAAATCTGGCGGATACTTCAGCTAAAGTTTCATCATGAGTTTGATAGTAGTTTATCACATCAATTTTAAATTCAGCTGAAAAGCTCCGTTTAGTTTTTTTTCGCTTAAGCGAGTCTACGCCGCTTAAGCGATATTTTTGAATCCAGAAACTGACTTGCCGTTTAGGTAAATTATGTTTCTCTGAGAGACTTTGCATGCTGGTTCTACCTTGGAGGTATTCACCAACAACCTCTGCCTTTAATTTTGAACTGTATTTAACCATATAAAAAGCGCTCCATAACTGTTAGATTTCTTGTCTAACAATTATGAAGCACTTTAAAATTGGAGGGTTTTTTTATGATTAAAGATAAAGTTGTTATTATTACTGGTGCATTTTTGATGTTTATCATCTTGTGGCGAAAAGGAAGCTGAGGAGGGGGTAGCGGTGGATCAGGAATATCGTTTGGAAGTTCCCCCGGAGGCTGCAGGAAAACGCTTGGATCAGTACCTGGTCAGCCAACCTTATTTATTAAGCAGGTCCCAGGTCCAGCGCCTTATCGAACGCGGGATGGTGCTTGTCAATGCCAAAACAAGGCGTTCCAGTTATAAGGTACAGCCCGGCGATGTCATCGAAATGAAGGTACCGCCAACAGAGGAGATACCCCTGATCCCCGAGGCGATTCCGTTAGACATCATCTATGAAGATGAAGATCTGCTGGTGCTCAATAAAACCCAGGGTATGGTGGTTCATCCAGCCGTTGGGCACATGAAGGGAACACTGGTTAATGCTTTGCTCAACCACTGCTCACATCTTTCTAGTGTTGGTGAGTTCCTGCGACCGGGGATCGTGCATCGCCTGGACAAAGATACTTCAGGTCTGCTGTTGGTGAGCAAAACGGATTTTGCCTACCAGGAATTGTCACAGCAGTTAAAGGCTCGTCAGGTCCAAAGGAAGTACATGGCACTGGTGCATGGTAAGGTCAAAGGGGAACGGGGAACGATTGATGCTCCTCTGGGGAGGGATCCCCGAAACCGTAAGAAGATGGCCGTTTTGCAACGCGGCACTCCCGGGGTTAGGGAGGCCCGTACTCATTACCAGGTTAGCAAAAGATTTTCTGGTTATACTCTTTTAGATGTTTCACTCGAAACCGGGCGGACACACCAGATCCGGGTGCATCTAGCCTATGCAGGCTACCCGGTGGCCGGGGATCCGGTTTATGGTCACCGACACAATCCCTTAAATCTGCCTGGACAGGCTCTTCACGCTTACAGAATTACCTTCCAGCACCCTCGCACTGGGGAAGTATTGAGTTTTGAGGCGCCACTACCGCAGTTTTTCGACCAGGTGCTGAAAGCTCTCTAATTGAACACTTATTCTCTACAGGTTTTAGCAAAAAACTTATTTGGTTTTCTTGACAGGAACTGTTGGTTGATCTATTCTATAAAAGGTCCTTTAAGCTGGTCCTGTGAGACTGGCAAGGGAAATATAGTTAATGCCACCCACCTGCTTACAAGGAACCTTGAGGCGGGTTTTTTGTGGAGTGAAAAGGAGGGAAAAAATTGTCCCAGCGAGAAAAAGTTCAGATTATGGATGCTGATGGGATTCGGAGGGCACTGACAAGGATTTCCCACGAGATCCTGGAAAAGAATGCTGGTACAAAAGACCTGGTGTTAATCGGTATTAGGCGGCGGGGTGTCCCTCTTGCTCGCAGGATCGCGGAAAAGATTAAAGAGATTGAAGGAACTTCTGTACCTATGGGAATCCTGGACATTACCCTGTACCGCGATGACCTGAGCCAACTTGAATATCATCCGTTGGTAAGGAAGACTGAAGTTCCCTTTAGTATCAGTGATCAGAAGGTTGTCCTGGTGGATGATGTACTCTTTACTGGTCGAACCGTAAGGGCTGCAATGGATGCTCTTGTCGACCTGGGACGGCCGAAAAGTATTCAACTGGCAGTTTTGATCGACCGGGGTCACAGGGAACTGCCGATTAGGGCAGACTATATAGGAAAGAATGTACCTACTTCCCGCAGGGAAATAATAGATGTAAGTCTGCGGGAGATAGATGATGAAGATAAGGTGATTATCTTTGAGAAAGAAAGTTAACCACCGAGTATCCCTTTAAATCTAGTCCGGTGAGGCTGGCAAGGGGTCGGGAGAAGGTCACAGACCTCTTTGTTAGCCTGAAATAGGCAACAAAGAGGTTTTTTTATACATCAAACTAGGGGGTAATACAAAAACTATGAACTTCAAGCGGAAAGACATCCTTGGTTTGGAAGATTTGAGCCCTGAGGAGATTACCTTAATCCTGGATACTGCAGAACCGATGAAAGAGATCATGACCAGGGATATTAAAAAGGTGCCAACTCTTCGGGGCCGCTCGGTCATTACTCTTTTTTATGAACCCAGTACCCGCACCCGTACCTCATTTGAACTGGCTGCCAAGTACTTGGGTGCGGATACTGGTAGTATCTCAGTGGCCACAAGCAGTGTAAAGAAGGGGGAGAGCTTGCGGGATACTGCCAGAACGGTGGAGGCCATGGCTGCAGACACGATTATTATCAGACACAGTTCCGCTGGTGCCCCACATTTATTGGCACGCTGGGTTAGTGCCCGAGTGATTAATGCTGGTGATGGTGCCCACGCGCACCCGACCCAGGCTCTCCTCGATATGTACACCATTCGGGAGAAAAAAGGCGGCTTCCAAGGGCTGAAGGTGGCTATCTTGGGTGATATTTCTCACAGCCGGGTGGCGCGATCTAATATCTGGGGACTTACTAAAATGGGCGCTCAGGTACGGGTGGTAGGGCCTAAAACTCTGATGCCACCAGAGATCGAAAAATTAGGTGTTGAGGTTTATTACAACTGGGAAGAGGGCCTTCAGGATGTGGATGTGATCAATGTGCTGCGCATTCAGCTGGAGCGCCAGAAGAAGGGCCTTTTCCCCAGCATCAGGGAATATACCAACCTGTACGGTTTAGATCGAAACAAACTTCAAGTGGCCAAGCCTGATGTGCTGGTACTGCACCCGGGCCCGGTGAATCGCGGAATTGAAATCAGCCCTGAGGTGCAGGATGGCCCTCATGCAGTAATTAATGAGCAGGTGACCAACGGTGTTGCAGTACGGATGGCCCTGCTATACCTTCTCATGTCACGAGGTGAAAAAGATGAAATACCTGCTTAAAGATGGAATGGTTGTCGACCCTATTGCAAAAGCTGTAACTAAACTGGATGTTCTTGTGGAAGAGGGGAAAATTACTGCTGTAGAGCATCAAGTTGAGGCTCCTGATGCAGAAGTGCTGGATCTGGAAGGCTGCTATATTTTTCCTGGGTTTGTGGACATGCACTGCCACCTCCGGGAACCTGGTGAGGAATTGAAAGAGACCATTCTCACCGGTACAATGGCTGCGGCCAAGGGAGGTTTTACCGCTGTTGCTTGTATGGGTAATACCAACCCACCGGCTGACAATAGTGCAGTGATCAACCTGATCAGGGATAAAGCGAAAGAAGCATCTTTTCCGGTTTATCCGATAGGCTGTGCCACCAAAGGGAGAAATGGTGAGGAATCCTCGGAAATCGGGGATTTGGTGAAAGCGGGTGCCGTTGCCCTGTCTGATGATGGGGCCCCGATCATGAACAGCGAGGTTTTACGGCGTGTGATGGAATATGCGCAGATGTTTAACCTGCCGGTGATCAGCCACTGTGAAGATATCGATTTAAGTGGGACTGGTGTGATGAACGAAGGCCTCAGCTCAACATTACTGGGTCTGGAAGGGATACCTGCTGCTGCAGAGGAGGTTCATGTCGCCCGGGATCTTATTTTAGCTGAAATGACCGGGGCGCACCTGCATATTGCTCATGTGAGCACTGCCGGGTCAGTTGAATTGATCAGGAATGCGAAAAAGCGCGGTGTACATGTTACCGCGGAGGTTACTCCTCATCACCTCTGCCTGACCGATGAAGCAGTGAAACAATTTGACAGCAATGTCAAGGTCAATCCACCCCTGCGTACCAGGAGTGATATTGAGGCATTATACGAAGGACTCAAAGATGGCACTATCGACGCCATTGCCACAGACCATGCCCCACATCGGAGCGATGAAAAAGAGATGGAGTTTAACCTTGCTCCTTTCGGGATCTCTGGTCTAGAGACGGCGATTCCACTGGTCTGGGAGCATCTTGTGGAAACCGGGATATTAAGCCCTGTAGAGTTTGCCCAAAAAATGGCCTTCAATCCTGGGCAGATTTTGGGACTTCCGGATCGGGTGATTAAGGCAGGTTATGGAGCTAACCTGACAGTGATTGACCCCCGGCTGAAACTACCGGTCAAGGTTGAGGAGTTTATTTCGCTAGGTAAAAACTCTCCTTTTGATGGTTTGGTTTTGTGCGGGTGGCCGGTTATGACGATCAGTAAAGGGGAAATCAAGTTTTCCCGTCATCAGTAGATTGAACTACTGCGAGATTTTAAACGGTCGATGAAAGGAGTTTTGAGGTGGATTCCTATTTAGTTCTAGAGGACGGTACTATCTACCAGGGGCAGGGTTTTGGTAGTATGGGAATCCAAACTGGTGAGGTAGTTTTTAATACGAGTATGACTGGTTACCAGGAGACCCTGACCGACCCCGCATCCTACGGGCAGATTATTGTTTTTACCTACCCCCTATTAGGCAATTATGGTATCAGTTCTTCCGGGTTTGAATCAGCGAGGACCTGGGCCAGAGGGTTGATTGTAAAGGAGTCTTGCGCCAGCCCCAGCAACTGGCAGAGCACCATGACTCTTGATGATTTCTGCAAACAGAACAATCTGATCGGTATATCTGGCATCGACACCAGGGCACTGGCCAAGCATTTGCGAGATAACGGGACGATGCATGGGGTTATTGGTGCTGGAAGTCATGAGATGAGCCGTCTGGTACAGGCAGCTCAGCAGGCTGCACACCTGTCAGACCAGGACTTGGTGAAGAATGTTTCTACAAAAGAGACCCGGGTTTTTGGGAAAGGTAAGCAGAAGGTGGTTGTGGTCGATTTGGGGCTGCGGCAGGGCCTGATCAATTACCTGCTCCAGCATAACTGCACTGTGATTCAGGTCCCAGTTTGGTCAACTGCAGTGGAGATCATGAAATACGAGCCAGATGGAGTGGTGTTCGCAGGAGGACCAGGAGAACCTGTCCCTCAATCTCCTGCTGTATCCCTAGCGCAGCAGGAGATGGGGAAAGTGCCTATCCTGGGGATATCCTTGGGACATCTGATTTTGGGTTTGGTCTGGGGCGGAAGGACCCAAAGGCTTAAATTCGGGCACCGGGGTGCAAACCAGCCAGTTCGCGATCTAGAGACCGGAAGGGTTTATATTACCTCCCAAAATCACGGGTGTGTTGTTGTTGAGGAAAGCCTGCCTACCGATGTTGTGGTGACACACCGCAACCTGAATGATGGGACCATAGAAGGAATGAGACACCGGAGCCTTCCGGTGTTTTCTTACCAGTTCTATCCGGCAGAGGAACCAGGTGCTGCAGATATTAATCAATATTTTGAAGAGTTCTTGGCAGCTTTTTAAACAGAATTTCATACAGAAGTGATGGATAAGGAGGGGAAAGATGCCGCGGATACCGGATCTAAAAAAAGTAATGGTCATCGGTTCTGGACCAATTATTATCGGGCAGGCAGCAGAGTTTGATTATGCCGGTACACAAGCCTGTCGTGCTCTTACTGAAGAGGGTGTTGAGGTTGTTCTGGTCAACAGCAACCCCGCTACAATAATGACCGACCGGCAAATGGCGGATAAAATCTATATTGAACCCCTAACTTTGGATTTTGTGAGCAGGGTAATTGAAAAAGAAAGACCTGATGGCCTGATTCCAACCTTAGGAGGCCAGGTGGGTCTTAATTTAGCGGTCCAGCTCTCTGAGGCTGGAATTCTAGAAAAATACGATGTGCGTCTTCTTGGTACACCCCTGCAGGCTATCAAAAAAGCAGAGGACCGGGAACTATTTAAGGAAATGCTCCGTGAAATCGGGGAACCAGTTCCGGAAAGTGCTGTTGTAGAGAGTTTGGATGATGCTTTAGCTTTCGCCCGGAAAGCAGGATACCCGGTTGTGGTACGCCCTGCTTATACCCTCGGCGGTACTGGGGGCGGACTGGCCACCACTGAGGAAGAACTCCGCAGTCTAGCGGGGCGAGGTCTTGCTTTCAGCATGATCAATCAGGTATTGATCGAGCGCAGTGTGGGTGGTTGGAAGGAGATCGAGTACGAAGTTATCCGGGACAGTGCAGATAACTGTATCACCATCTGCAATATGGAAAATATCGACCCCATGGGGATCCATACTGGTGACAGTATTGTAGCAGCACCTACCCAGACCCTGAGCGATATTGAGGTCAGGATGCTGCACAATTCATCCTTAAAGATTATCCGGGCTCTGGGGGTTGAAGGGGGCTGCAATATCCAGTATGCTCTCGACCCAAAAAGCTATGATTATTATGTTATTGAAGTCAACCCACGGGTCAGCAGATCCAGTGCACTGGCCTCGAAGGCGACCGGATATCCCATCGCCAGAGCTGCAGCTAAAATTGCCCTTGGCTTGAGGCTTGACGAAATTGAGAACTTTGTGACCGGCAAGACAAACGCTTGTTTTGAGCCTGCTCTAGATTACTGTGTGCTCAAGTTTCCCCGCTGGCCTTTTGATAAATTCAAGGGGGCTGACCGTTCCCTTGGTACACAGATGAAGGCCACCGGAGAAGTGATGGCTGTTGACCGTACCTTTACCGGGGCATTATTGAAGGCTGTTCGTTCCCTAGAGATAACCGTATCAGGGCTGTTCTTTCCAGGTCTTCATGAATGGGATACAGAAAAGCTGTCAGCAAGGCTGGCAGTTGCATCTGATGAGCGGCTGTTTTTAATTGCTGAGGCTTTCAGGCGCGGTTTTTCATTAGATAGATTAGCGGAACTAACCATGATCGACCCCTATTTTTTGAGGAAGATCAAAGAGATAACCGATATGGAGAAGGAATTAGCACAAAGGACCTCTTTCAGTGCTCTCTCTCCTGAACTTCTGTTTCAGGCAAAAAAAATGGGTTTCAGTGACGAATTAATCAGCAGCCTCTCTGGTATAAACCAAAGAGAAATTCAGAAGTTCCGTACAGAACGAGGTATACGTCCTGTTTACAAAATGGTAGATACCTGTGCTGCTGAATTCGAGGCGGTCACC
>CALGIY010000217.1 GCA_937914965.1 uncultured Thermoanaerobacteraceae bacterium
TGCCTGAAAAGAGCTCATGAGTGGATCAGGAGAACCGTTTTCCTGATTCTCCGGGCTGCTGTCGTCTGTTTCAGGCAGATGGCTGCTTCTGTGGATGAGACGCGAGAACCGTCCCCGCGTCTCATAGTTCGTACTGTCTGTATTTCTTCTCTGCCAGTGTCAAAATCCAAAGATAGAGGCTAACTGAAACAGCAGTGACCAGGAGCAGAAGAATGGAGTAGCCGAGCCACCAGGGAACAATAAATCCCAGACCCACACTTACCCCAGCCATAATGGCAAGGAAAAGTATGGTGATGACCATAATAAACAGCACATTCAGGTTGTTTTTGACTGCACGCTGCGGGTCCTCCCAATCAAAATAGGGGCGTGCAAAATCGATCAGGATCCCTAGAGCTGTTACTGCCGCGGCTGCGGCTAGAGCCAGGACAGCAAGCACTATGATATCCAGCAGTGTAAAGTGTAAGAGAAAAGAGGCCAGGGCAAAGACAGGTAGTGCGCAGAGATAATTTACCGCCAGGATATACCAGAACTTGGCCTTAACCTGCTCTCTGGGACTTGTAGGGATCAACTGGGAAAGTGGAAACAGCCGGCCCTCTCGGGATAATGCTGATGGAGACAGAGGCAGGGTACCAGCGATAAATGTCATAAACGCGATAATAATCAGTTTAAGATAGGGGAATTTGACCAGTACAGATCTCATTTCCCCGAACGCAAACATTTTTCCCTGAGCCAGTAGGGGAAGTATTGCAAAGATGGGGACGATGACCGCCACAGGAAGAACATTCATGAGAAAAACCGGTGTACGGATAAAGAGGCGGTGTTCCCGTAGGACCAAGGCCTTGAAGGGTGATGAGGCTTTCCAGGCACCACTGTGGTTATTGATAACCCGGTGTTTATTGGCTACCTCTTCACCAGCAAAGAGCCCCTTGTAAAAATACTTTGAGCCAAGGAAGAGCATCAGTGCGATCAAACCTGCTGTCAGCACTAGGAACAAACCAAGGTTGAGCAGTCCTTCAACACTACCAGCCATAGCCAGGGATTTGGTGGCCCAGATAGCCGGTGGGAAATTCTTACCCACTTCTGTTAGCAAGGCCCCATGGGTTTGGATCATCGACTCCAGGGAAGAGAGTTCTTCTCCATGGGGAAGGGACTGCATAAAAAACTGGATTCCGAAGACAAAGGCAATCAAGATTATGTAAGTCAGAATCGTAAAGATGTCTTTCAATCGCTTACTGCCTGCCTTGCTCATCATGAGGATGCTCATTACTGCTGCTGGGACCAGGGGCAGTACAGGAAAGAGCAGAAATATAAGAGCGGCCAGGATGATATAAAGCAGCCCCAGTTCTTCTCCCCGACCGAAGATGAACAGTGGTGGTATCAGTAAAACAATCTGGACCAGGTACTGGTTTAACATGACCAGGGAGAACCTAGCGCCCAGTACATGTAAAGGCTTAAGAGGCAGCGCTGCCAACAGAGTGTTATCCTGGGCAAAGTAAAAGGTGCTGAGGATAGTACCAATATCGAAAACAAAAGCTACTAAGGCGACCATGATAAAACTCAGCGCTAGCACTAAAGCAGGCTCACCCAGCATTTTACCGGCGCTGTAAAGCCCCTCTGAAAACAACATGACTAAGGAAAAGAAAAAGATTCCGGCAAATCCGATCCCGATAACTGCTAGAATTGGCTGCCATAACTCTTTCTTTTCCACAATGTATTTGCGTTTCATCACTGAGATGCCGTAATAATTGCGAAAGGTGATTTTTAACAGGGCAAGGAATGTTTTCATTTTGTTAGCTCCAAGAAGATATTTTCCAGGGTTTCTTTTTCCCGGTGTGCCTTGATTTCCTCCAGGGTACCGCAGGCGATGATCTGTCCTTTGTTGATGATAGCGATGCGGTCACAGAGCCGCTCTGCCACCTCCAGAACATGTGTGGAAAAGAACACAGTGTATCCCTGACGGCAGTGTTCACCCATCAGGTCTTTAAGCAGAAATGCTGAACGGGGATCAAGCCCTACCATCGGTTCATCCATGATCCAGACCGGTGGGTTATGTAGAAGAGCACCGGTCAAAACCAGCTTCTGCTTCATCCCGTGGGAGTAACTCTGCACCAGATCCCCTACGGCATCTTTGATGCCGAAGATCTTCAAATAGTTTTCAACTCGTTCCCTCCGCACATTTTCCGGTACCTGGTAAACATCCGCAAGAAAATTAAGATACTCATGTCCGGTCAGCCGATCATAGACCTGGGGCTGGTCAGGGACAAAACCGATCTGGCGTTTGGCTGATAAGGGATCTTTCAAAACATCAACCCCGGCAACCTTGATGCTTCCAGAGTCAGGCTGCAGCAGCCCAACGATCAACTTAATCGTTGTTGTTTTGCCAGCGCCATTAGGACCCAAAAAACCGAAGATCTCACCTGGCTTGACTGCCAGGGTGACATCATCAGCAGCTTTGACACTCCCTTTAGCATAAGACTTAGAGACTCCAATCAGTTCAATCATATGCAATGATCCTTTCCTTGGGTTTACTTGGGGTCAGGCTTGCTTTATTGCCTTATTATCAAACTCCACTAATGTATTTTCAACCCAGTTTAGCGCATTACTCTTCTTTGATTCTCAACCCAACCTAGTATTTCCTGCTCATCCATAAAACAGTTGATATTATTTTTATTTATCCGGCAGATAAAATTCCACACGCCGGCAGTGTGGGCAGACCCAGATTTCAAGCTTCATCTTTTGTTCTCCCATGTCTGCAAAATCTCCAAGTATCAAGTGCCAACCTCAGAACGACCTCCTGTACGGAATTCTTTGACACCGATACAGTCCATGTCTACACGGCACCGCATACATCTTTTGTCTTCCATTAATCTCATTCCTTTCACGATCTTTAATATTATATCTATAAATGATTCTGTGAAGCAAAAAGTGTTTCCTGCAAACTTTTAGGTGTCAGGCTTGCATTAATTTGGTGGTTAGTCGTTAGTCGCTGAAAAAAATAATTACCGTGCTGCCTGAAAAGAGATCATGAGTAGATCAGGAGAGCCGTTCCCCTGATTCTCTGGGCTTCTGTCGTCTGTTTCAGGCAGATGGTTGTTTCTGTGGATGAGACGCGAGTGAGACGCGAGAACCGTCCCCGCGTCTCAAACCGCGTCTCAAAACTATTGACTGCAGTTGTTGTTTGTCATATAATAATCATGTCACAAGCGTTCCTCGGTAGCTCAACGGTAGAGCATCCGGCTGTTAACCGGAGGGTTGCAGGTTCGAATCCCGCCCGGGGAGCCAGATGTGCGAACAAGCAGAACTATAGTTCTGCTTGTTTTTGATTGTAGCATGGTGAAGTTTCCTGTGCTTGCGCTTCTAACTGGTATATGCAATTAGCAACGTAATTGCTGCTGAAGGTTATAAAGGAAATCTAGTAGTAAAATGCATGTTTTATAGAAGCATTTTCAGGTTTCATACGGCATCTGATAAACTTGAGAGGATAGATGTCAGGTTGTCAAAAGGACCGTTCCCGTGTTATCCCTGAGTTACGGTATAATGATGTAGTATGATGAATGTGGCCCTGCAGGTTTAGGGAGAACTACATTACGAGGTGAGAAGATGCCTGATGAGGAAATAATTCAGGTTTACCGTGAGATGAGTAGTGATGCTTTAGAAGGCAAGTTGACAGAACTACGGGGAGATCTGGCGGAGTTGGAGGAACAAAACCTGTTTATGCTGCGATCCACCGGACATCACCTACGAGGTGTGGTTCGCAAAAAAATGGCGAGAAAGCTCAAGGAAATGAAAGAGTTAATCCATCTGGTAGAAGAGTTATTAGAAGACAGGTAAGTATACTTGTATACAAGAAAGATCCATGCAGGACAATTTTGTGTAATCACGAATAAACATTTTATGTTATTTCTTTGCATGTCTTAAAAGTTGGAGGATGAAAGAATGTCAGAGCAACTTCTTAACGATTTTCTCGATCAAGTTGTTTCCAAAAATCCAG
>CALGIY010000218.1 GCA_937914965.1 uncultured Thermoanaerobacteraceae bacterium
ATGGCCGGGACGGTCCTTTACAAACTGGATCAGCTTTTCGGAAGTGCCCGGATCCCGGCCCAATTTATCGTCCATCTGCCGGCAGAGTTCCCTAACCAGGTCTATGTTCTTCCATTCATTAAAACCTCCAATATTATAGGAATTCCCATTCTCACCATTATGGAAAACGGTATCGATCGCTCGTGCATGGTCGATAACGTACAGCCAGTCGCGGGTATATTTCCCGTCGCCATAGATTGGCAGAGGCCTGTTATTGATGACGTTCAGGATGCACAGCGGGATGAGCTTCTCAGGAAAGTGGTTGGGACCATAATTGTTCGAACAGTTCGTGATCACCACCGGCATCCCGTAGGTATCATGGTAAGCCCGCACAAAATGGTCCGAAGCGGCCTTGGAAGCAGAATATGGCGAATGGGGGTCATAACTCGTCTCTTCAGTGAAAAAACCAGTATCTCCCAGTGCGCCATAAACCTCATCCGTGGACACATGGTGGAACCTCTTGCCCTCAAGATCTCCCTCCCAGATCCCCTTTGCAGCATTCAGTAGGTTGACCGTACCGATCACGTTGGTATTGACGAATGCCAGCGGGTCCGCTATTGAACGGTCCACATGTGACTCTGCCGCCAGGTGGATGACTGAGTCTGGCCTATGTTCTGAAAATATCCCGTCCAAGGCTTCCACGTCGCGTATATCGGCCTTCACAAAGGAATAGTTGGGACGTTCCTCGATGTCCCTCAGGTTCTCCAGGTTTCCCGCATAGGTCAGTGCATCCAGATTCAGCACCCGGTAAGTTGGGTATTTGAGAACAAAGTGCCTAACAACATGAGAACCAATGAATCCCGCACCACCGGTGATAAGAATTGTTCTGTTCATGATACAAAATAAGCAAATAAAACCATTTGGCCATATGGGTCGGCTGCAAATTACAGCAAATTGTAGTTGGAAAGCCAGGATCCATTACTTGGCCCTGTATCCTCAAAAACGGAGATCGCATCCTCCGAAACCACAAATGGCACCGATTTTGGTCCGGGAAAGGTCTCGGGAACACGCGCCAGACCAGGGGCATGCCGAGGCCGGCCCGACCTGGCAGGTCCATTTGGCTAAAGGGAAGATGCCCTGTTAAGTTCGGCCATTCTTCTGGTTTTCCTTTTCGGCCACGATCTTCCTCAGGCCAGAGCTCGAGAATCTGTGGTCCCTACTGTTGAAATAGAGCTCGATCCCCTTTTCCTCACAGTACTTCCTGCCCGTAAAGTCCCTGTCCCTATATTCGTCCCCAACTATCCGGACGTCAAGTTTAAAGGAACGCAATATGTCCTCTAGGTCCTGCTCGGTGGAATAGGGAACAATCTCATCGACATATATGCATCCCCTGAGTTGGATATATCGTTCAACGACGGTCTGGGTCGGGGCGTTCTTTTCCGGACGGTCCAAAGTTGGGTCCATCTGCAGGCCGCAGATCAGGTAGTCGCACTGGCGCTTGGCCTCGGCCAGCATCATGATGTGACCGGCGTGCAAGAGATCGAACGTCGAAAATGTGATGCCCACCCTTGGCCCGGGATTGTAGTCAGGTTGCTTGTTGACCTTCTTCTCATTTTTCATATTTCATTCAGATTTTCGTGGACATCGCCCAAGCTGGGTAATGCCCGTAACAATTTAGCAAAATGTATGAAGATCCTGAAACAACTTCACCTTCGGAAAGCCGTGGAGCCGGAAATATCCGTTAAACTGTCCCTGAATTTGCGTTTTTGTAGCCTTATGGCTATAAGCTCCCAATTGGGTGGCTCAAAATCCCCGGCCTATGCATTTGGTGCACACCCTCAGGCTCTACCGGTCCCGGATGAACCTGGATCCCAGCTGGGGCAGTGAGCCATCTCTTTTTTCAGACCATAGCTCAAATTGGTCGTCAGGACTGAGAGGAAAATTTGCTTATTCTTCCTGTGATACTTTTTCCTATCGATCCCTTTGCACCAGCGCGATTTGCAAGAGGAATTCGTCAAAGAGCCCAGGCTTGAGGAATCGATGGATCCTCGACCTCCCTGTTTCCTGGCATGCTTTCCCGTGGCTTGATGAAATAGAAAGTGGTGCGCCCACTGCAACCAAGGGTCCTCCCTTCAGGATGATCCACGGGGCAGGCAAAGGATCATCCTGAAGGTCGACAGCCTTGGAAGCCCTTCTATTGAGAAACTAGATTCCACGGGGAACGCCATATCCAGAAACTCACGGGAAGAGCTAACATGCCGCTCGGTTCCAGGGACCCTATCTTCCGGAGGCCCTTCAATGCGGCAACCAAAACCGGAAGTACGACGGAATACCAAAAAAAGCCCTTTCCCATCCTTAAAATCGTGCAGGAGTTAAGTTTGGACCAAAGTCTCCGGCCAATTTGGATAATCGGCCGTACCCCCAGGCAAACATCCCGAATGGATCGGTGCAATCCCTGGAAATGCTCGGTCAGGGCCAGATGCTTCCTGTGGACGGGCAATCCGCAATAACCTTCACCAAAGCTACGATGGGAGCTAGGGCGATATTTCCGGACCAGAGGACATGCCGTTCATTGGACCTGAAAGCTGAACTGGCCCGGCATCCCAACCGTTTTCCCAACTGCTCCTTGGCAAGTGCCGCCACTGAGATGGAATGTAAGATCCGCACTTAAACATGACCTGACAATGGACCAGGGACCTTGTCCTACCCGCATTCCTGTTGTTTTTTTGTACATTTGTTCGTTAATATGGAAAACTCATACATCATTAACATAGACCAACGCACAACAAGTACCCTATATCAGTCAATATTCGACCTTGCCAGCTCCAGCGGGATAGCGGAAGGACTTTCCCATATCCTTACAACTGCATGTCTCCTTATTGGGACTTTCCTCCTTTTGGCCATCCTGGATTATCTAATGGGGCTGTTCTTCAATTCGATCGTTAGCCGGTTGATAAAAAGGTCAAGGACCCAATGGGACAACCATCTCATCGACAACAGGGTAAACGTCCATTTGAGCCGACTGATCCTCCTGGGGATCTGCCAAAAGCTTATCCCTTTGGTTTTTGTGGGATTTCCATCCCTTAATTCAGGTCTGGCCAAATTACTGGACATCTTCATGATCTTTGCGGGTTATTCGCTGCTAAATGGTTTATTTAAGTCCCTTAGGGACATCCTGCGCTCATCAAGGACGTTTGTTGACAAGCCCCTGGACAGTTACCTTCAGGTACTGCAGATATTCCTATTGTTTGTCGGGGGCACCTTGGCGGTTTCTATCATTACTGGAAATTCCCCCTGGTCCTTCCTGGTCTCCCTGGGTGCGGCCTCTGCAGTCCTGATGTTGGTGTTCAAAGATACCATTCTCGGTTTTGTTGCGAGCATACAGGTCTCCGCTAACGATTCGGTCCGGGTAGGTGACTGGATAGAGATGCCAAAATACGGGGCAGATGGGGACGTCCTACAGATCAACCTCAACAACGTCAGGATACAGAATTGGGATAAGACGATCGTTACCGTCCCGACCCACACACTGCTGAGCGACTCATTCAAGAACTTTAGGGGAATGCAAGAAAGCGGCGGCCGCAGGATAAAGCGGGCCATAAATATCAAGATATCAACGATAAGGTACCTGGACCCCCAGGAACTTGAAACGCTCAAGAGAATATCCATTCTCTCTGAATACATCCAGAAGAGGCAGCAGGAGATCAAAACGTTCAACGCGGAAAATGGGATCGATCCCGAAATGCCAGTGAACGGGAGGAGGATCACGAACATTGGTCTGTTCAGGGCATACATAAAAGCGTACGTCATGGAAAACCCCAATATCCACCAAAAGATGACAGCTATGGTCCGTCAGCTTCCCGCGACACAGCATGGCCTGCCTTTGGAACTGTACATGTTCACAAAAGGCACACAGTGGACATTCTATGAGGACGTAATCTCCGATCTGTTTGACCACCTTTTGGCCTCTATAAAATACTTCGGTTTAGAGGTCTTTGAACTCCCGGCCTCGGACGACCTTCGATATATCCTGAAGGAAAGCCAGGGGGAGGGCTCCCGAGCAGCTTCCCATCCTTAGGGGAATACCTAGCCGTGTCCGCTCCGTAATTCTCCAGAGCTTTCACCTTAAACTGAACAGGGATTTCCCCTTAAAGCATAGTTCGCCTGAGAGACAGCGCTACATTCAATTTAGCATAGCATCTATCCAGGCCAATTATACTGGAATTGTCACGAGCTCCGAAATCCAGTCAGATCTGGAAGGACCGATGCCATCACATACGCTATTTAACAAGCCATCAGCCCGCACTGACCTCAATCGGGTTCATCCCGGAATGCTGAGGACACAGCTGATGACCAACATGGCTAGGTGATTTGGTGAAGGGAAACAGTTTGGCAGGCACTGTGCGTAACCGATTGACAACAATTCTCCAGCGATTGGGTGCATCAGGATTGCCATGTGGTACCATCTCCGGTACCTGAACAATCCGGAAACCGCCAGAATGGTATGGCCCGAAGGTCATTGGGCATATAGCATCCGGTCAAATTAGGTTGAGTGGCGAACGGAGTTCCGTCGGTACAAAGTGGCCGTAGGGAAAAAACTTTGGGAATACCGGAAATTTGGTAAATTAGTAGTTTGCGGGTAATTCCCCATCCACGAATCGATATGGTTGACACAAGTGGTCTTGGGAGTTACCTATGTTTTACGAAGGCAGACAATGGGTTGTGAAGAACGTACAGTGTTTTATTTTTTAGTATCCCTGTTCTGGGTATTTTTTATCTATTACCTGGCCATGGCGATAAGGACCTTATTGGCGAGAAAGGCCAGCTCTTCACCATTTCGGTTTTCGAGAGAGGACTGGTATGGTGCCGCTGTTATATTCTGTGGCTGTTCCGCGCTGTGCGCAATGTTTTTCATGGTAGTAGGAGAATATTTATCGGACGGCCTACACCCCGGCTACTATCTATTGGCGATCCCCTTAGCTTTGGTATCCGCGTTGATTCACAAAATATTAAATTGAGACCCAGAACGTACATTTCCAGTCCATGTCACTATTCTATCTCCCGGTACCGGACGTCCATCTAAACCTTACCCCTTGGACAATAAGGTTATACGGGTTGCACCTTTCACCTTCTTGGCGGCCTTGATTGTATCCTAGGCTCCAAAACCGCTATGTTATTTATTGGCCATTTAGGGACGGTCAAAAAGCTCATACTGCCTTACATGCATTTATTCCCCACATTTCCTGGTAAACATCCAAAGTAACCCCCGTACCAGGCATGGCCTGCCAGCTACCATGTCCTTGGGATCCATAACTGTTGCCCTTGGTAATAAGATCGGGGATGGTTGAAGAGCAGCCTCTCAAGAAACTGTTAAAAGATCTTAAATCCCTTGATTTGTCTTTTGTCCGATTTTAAATTTGCACCAGAAGAGGATCAAATTAAGTTTATATATCCATCGTGGACCCGGTTCCTTCACCGGAACCAGGTCTCTTAAATGCTGCTAATTAGTTTCCCATTAATTCTCAGTATCAACACGAATCCCGACCTCTACGTAATTTGGGCCGGGATTTGTTATCTGTCTTGTTATTTTCCATAGTTATAATGTCCAGCGATAGAATGTCCCTCTCACCATCAGAGGGGACCTTTGCTGATCTAGGGGACTTATTTCCCTGAGCTTATCCGTTTTTCCCAAGATGCTCCCTAGAGGTGCACATACAGACCTTCACTCTACCTAGCTCTCCCCCCAGATACTTCGGTTATCCCATCCAACCAATGGCATGTCGAAAGAATCTGGAGGGGTAAACCATCCTATTAAATTATCTTTCTCGGCAGAACCTAGAACCTGTGCCGTTAAATGGACAAATAATAGAGCCTGGGGAAGGTCACAACTTGTACGAAGAGGACCCTCTCTGTCCTAAATACCGTGACGATATACCGCCTTCCCAGGCTCGACGGTAGGATTTTAACGGATCCAGGTCGATTAGGACCGATTTGGTTATCCTTAATGGGAAAAGAAAGCCAAATCCCATCCAGGTCGCGCTAAAGGTCTATTCGGAAATCACATCGGGTTGAACATAAAATCAAAATGGAAATGGCAAAATTTTGATCCCCGGATTCCAAGGGGGTGCATTAAATATCATACTGAGTCCGAGGAGTCAATCCTGAAAGGCTCAGGGAATGCAATCGCTAAACTGTAAAACGAACCATTGAACCAAGAGAGATATTAAGTTCTTTAAATAAATGGTGGAACGACATTGAACGATGAGTATTTGATTCAAGGTGCCGTCGTCGTCACGGAGAAAGATAATTGGTGGCAGGAGGCCCTTAGGAGATTCTTTCCAGGAAATGACCAAATGTTAAAACAAATTAGTCAGCAAGGAGATTATCCCTAGTAAGCAAACGGACAATATAACCGCTCGGAAAGAAAATGGCAGCAAAAAAATCTTTTAGGTACATACGTAGTTTTTCAACAGGAATTTACAGGCTCAATACCGGAAGAGAATTTGAGTATTGTGACCATGAAGGATCCCAGATCGCTGATCCTTCGGTTTTATCTCGCATCCATTCTCTGTCGATACCGCCAAATTGGACGGATGTATGGATCTGCCCCCACAAAAATGGGCACATCCAGGCCACGGGACTCGATAATAGACAGAGAAAGCAATATATTTACCACGCTAATTGGACCTCCTTTCGGGACCAGAACAAATTCAGCAAGCTATACCTTTACGGTAAGGGACTGGCAGCCTTGAAAAAGCAATTGGCAAGGGACCTGAAAGGGAAGAATCTTGATCAAAGGTTCGTGTGCGCCCTGGCAATTACGATCATACAATATACTTCAATAAGACCGGGAAATACATTCTACAGTAACTCAAATGGATCATTCGGTCTCACAACACTGCAGAACAGGCATGTCAAGATAATCAATGGCAAGTTGATTTTCAGATATAAGGGGAAGAGAGGAATCAAACAGGAGAAAGCGTGTGACAAGAAAATGATCTGTTCCCAGATCGTAAGATTATTGGAATTACCGGGCAGGCAACTCCTGCAATACTTTGATCACCAAAATAAAAAGAGGCCAATCCAACCAACCCATTTGAACAATTACCTTTCTGAGGTATATGCAGGAGACGTGACCAGCAAGACCATCAGGACGTGGAATGCCTGCTTTCGAGCATTGGGGCATCTCTTGGAAAATTACCCAGGAAATATAAAGGTAAGGGAGAAGAGCAGCAAAGAACTAGTCAGGTCTGTGGCGTACCATCTTGGCAATACGCCATCGATAGCAAGAAAAAGCTACATATGTCCCGTTATACTGGAAAAATTCGAAGCGGGAAAACTGGACAGCTGGATCAAGCGGAACGCAAGGGCAAACAAAAGGGATAGGGAAGCAGCTGTACAGAAAAAACTATTAAAGCTCTTCAAAGGTTGCCAAGACAGATAAGTCCCGGATTTTTCGCTGGTTAAAAAAATAAATTCCATTGGAGGGGTTACCGTCCATTATGCCCTGAGAACAGAGAGGCATGAAAGGTTCCTAAGGGAAGAAAGTTATGGATATAACAGATTTAGCAGAGCTAAGGGATACGTTTTTCTAAGAAATAGCTATAATCCCATTAAGCCACTGATGAGGAAACACGCCTAGAATATACCTAACCGACTACCAGAAAGAGGGGTCAGGAAGCGATCAGTCTAAGTATCATCAGATAAAGATTCTATGAAAAACACATATTTTCCCGGTTGTTTGTCCCGGCGGTAAACAGATCGGAGCTTAGGCTGCTCTTTTTAGGAAACCTACCAAAGTGTCTGGTACATCACCCTAGTTCAACATTCGCTTTTTAAAACGAAATGACCTTTTTGGATTCTATTTATTTTATCTTATCCTGGAAGGTTTCATTGACTATGCCCTCCAGACTGTCAAGGTCAAAAGGTTTGGAAAGGAACCCGTCAGCTTTTGCAGTGGCGGCCAAGTCCTCTATGTCACTGTTCGCTGATACCAGGATTACCGGGATGTCTCGATATTGGGGATTTGATTTCAAGATCTGGGTT